>CAZKWG010000064.1:0-17415 GCA_964556105.1 uncultured Enterobacterales bacterium
CCAGCACGCCCTGGTCGAGCGCATGCTCGGGCAGCTCGAGCAGGCCATGCCGGGCACCTGGGGCGTCGATCTGCTGCGCGCTCAGGCCCTGCGCGCGCGCGGCCAGCTCCCCGAAGCGCTCGAGCGGTACATCGACCTCTACCAGCGCAGCCCGAGCCCCACCGTGGCGCTGCAGGTGGCCGAGCTCTGGCACACGCTGGGCGAGGCGAGCGAGGCCGAGAGCTGGTTCCGAGAGACCCTCGCCCTGCAGCCCGCGAGCCCGGAGGCCATGCTGGGTCTGGTGCTCACGCTGCGCGCCCAGGACGAGTCGGTAGAGGCGGCGACCCTGGCCGAGGACTTCCTGATGGCCTATCCCGACCACGCCGAGCTGGTCCTGGCCCGCGCAAGCATCCTGCTGGACGACGGGCGCGTCGAAGAGGCGGCGGCGGAGGCGAGCTGGGCCTTGCAGCGCCTGCCTCGGAACATCATGGCCTGTATCGTCGCCAGCGAGGCCCTCTGGCAGCAGGGCGAGGCGGACGAGGCCATCGCGCTGCTCCAGACCGCGCTGGACATGGAGCGCCGCGCCCTGGACCTGCGCCTGACCCTGGTGGACTGGCTCATGGAGGTCGGCCGCGTGACGGAGGCCCGCCGCACGCTCCTGCCCGCCTGGCGCTTGGAGCCCGATCTCCCCGGCGTAGGCGAGCGCGCCGAGATGCTGGGTCTCCGGCCCGCGCCCTGAGGCCCTGGGCTGGCGTCGCGCGCCCGCTTGCCGCCACCCCGCCCTCGCCCATAAGATCCGCCGCATGAACCCTCGCCCTTCGCCGCCGCCCGCCCGCCGCGCTCCCCGCCCGGCGCTCCTGCTCCTGCTGCACGGGCTCCTCACCCTGGGCTGCAGCAGTCGGCCAACGGAACAGGTGATGGCGACCCTGCCCCTGGCCCCGGGCGTCGTGGTGGAGAGCGCGGAGTGCTCCGGCGTGCCGGGCCGGGCGGGCTATGGCTGCGTGATCCTGGGCGATGGACCGGCCGGCGCCGAGCTGGACCTGGCGAAGATGGCGGGCTGGGAGGAGACCTCCTGGGACGAGGTCCCCGGCCGCGTCCAGCAGAGCTGGCGCCGCGGCGAGGAGCAGGTTGGGTTGGCCGTACACACGCTGGAGGGTCGCACGCGCTGGTCGGCGAGCTACTACGCTGGCGCGGTGTCGGCCGCCCCTTATGTTGGGTCGAATCGGGGTGAGGCGCCCGACCCGGACGCCGTCCTCCCGCCCAGGCTCGCCGCGCTGCCGCTGCCGCCGGGCGCCCAGCTCTGGCGCGCCGAGCAGCGCACCGAGACGATCACCAGCGCGACCTTGTCCGTCCGGGGCGATCCCGCCGAGATCATGTCGCTCTACCAGGACATGCCCGGCTGGACCTCCGAGCTTCGCTCCCGGACCCCGCGCTCCCGCGCCCTGCGCTGGCGGCGCGACGATCTCGAGGTGGGCGTGGTGTTGTTCATCGAGGAGACGGGCGACCACACGCTGGTCCTCTCCAGCAATCCTGCGGCGGGCTGAGGGGCGCCGCGCCCCTCCCCCCTTGCCATCCCCCCGCCGCCGCCCTACAGATCCGCCCCATGAACCCTCGCCCTGGCCCGCCGCCCAGCCGCCTCGCCCGCCTCGCTCGCAGGCTGGCCCGCTGGCTGCTCGCGCTGGCCGTGGTCGCCGCCGTGACCGGAGCCGCCGGCTACGTCTGGCTCGACCGGACGATCCTCCAGAGTCTACCGACCGATCTCTCCGACGTGCGCGAGATGCGGGCGCCGAGCAGCGTGACGGTCTTCGCCGCCGACGGCAGCCAGGTGGACGAGTTCTACCTGGAGCGCCGGGTCTGGGTGCCCATCGACGAGCTGCCCCGCTATGTCTGGATGGCCTTCGTCCAGGCGGAGGATCGCCGCTTCTTTGCGCACAAAGGCGTCGATCTGCTGGGCATCGCGCGGGCGATGGTGGTGAACCTGCAGGCCGGCGAGGTGCAGCAGGGCGGGTCCACGCTGACGCAGCAGCTCGTAAAGAACATGCTGGTCGGCAAAGAGAAGAGCTATCGCCGCAAGATCCGCGAGGCGGTGCTGGCCTGGCGGCTGGAGAACGAGCTCTCCAAGATGGAGATCCTCGAGCTGTACCTGAACTTCGTGCCGCTGGGCTCGGGCAACTACGGGGTCGAGGCGGCGGCGCGCGACTACTTCGGCCTCTCCGCCCGCAACCTGGACGTGGGGCAGGCGGCGCTGCTGGCGGGGCTGGTGCCGGCGCCCTCCCGCTACTCGCCGCGGGCGAACCCCGAGATCGCCGCGGAGCGTCGCGCGCTGGTCCTGGACGGGATGGTGCGGGACAAGGTCATCCGCCGCGAGGTGGCGGAGGGGGCCAAGGACGGGCCGGTGCTGGTGGACCGCGAGGACCGGCCCGAGGATCGCCCGGCCCTCGGCTACATCACCGAGGTGCGCCGGCAGATCCGCGGGATGCTCGGCGACGAGATCCCCTACACGCTCGGCCTGCGGGTCGACACGCCGCTGGACCTGAAGCTGCAAGAGGTGGCGACGCGGGCCGTGCGCGAGGCGGTCGAGGCCCATCGGCTGCGGGCGGGGCCGCTGGGCGCGGTGCGTCGGCTGCCGCCCGAGCGCTGGGACGCCTTCCTGGCCCGCGGCGCCGGGCTCAGCCTGGATCTCGAGACGGGGGTGCCACTTGCACCTGACCCCGATCAGTGCTTCGAGGCGCTGGTGGGGGAGGGCGCCGATCTCGGGCAGCTCCTCGCCGGCCCCTTCGTCTTCGCGCTGGCCGAGGCGGACCGGTCGACGCGCGTGCAGACCGGGGTGGAGGACGAGGGGCCGCAGCCGCTCGACGAGGTCGTGCAGGCGGGTGACGTGCTGCAGGTCTGCGCGCGGGAGGCGGGGAGCGTGGCGCTGGACCCACGACCCTGGGCGGAGGGCGCGGCGGTGGTGGTGGAGAACGCCACGGGCCGCGTCGTGGCGCTGGTAGGCGGCTATCGCGAGAGCCTGGAGGGCTTCGTGCGGGCCACCCAGGCGCGGCGCCAGCCGGGGAGCAGCTTCAAGCCCTACTTGTACATGGCGGCGCTGCTGCACGGGCGCACCCAGCTCGACGCGGTGCTGGACGCGCCGGTCGCCCTCCCCGCGGGCGGCGGGCGCTGGTGGCGGCCCTCGAACTATGACGGGAAGTACGAGGGCGCGATCCCGCTGCGGCGGGCCCTGGCGAAGAGCCTGAACACGGTGGCCGTGCGCCTCATCCTGGAGACCGGGGCGGGCGAGGTCACGCGGGTGGCGTCGGAGATGGGCGTGCGGACGCCGCTCCGCTCCGATCTCACCATCGCGCTGGGCTCGAGCGAGCTGACCCCCATGGACCAGGCCATGGGCTACAGCACCATCGCCCGCGACGGCGTGCGCATGGACCCGGTCTACATCGACGCGCTGCTCACCGAGGGGCGACCGCTGGCGAAGGCGGGCGAGCCCGTGGTGATCGACGGCTGGCGCGCCGCGCGGCTGCCGGGAGGCCCCGGCGTGCGCGCGCTCCCGGCGGGCGAGGCGTACGAGCTCAAGGACATGCTCACCGAGGTCGTGCGCGCCGGGACGGCGAAGAAGGCGCTGCGCCCCGACCGCGACCGCGCCGGCAAGACCGGCACCACCAACGGCTTCCAGGACGCCTGGTTCTGCGGCTTCACCCCGAATTACACCATCGTCGTCTGGGTCGGCACCGACGGCACGCGCGCGCTGGGCGACAGCGAGACCGGCGGCAGGACGGCGCTGCCCGCCTGGATCACCATCGCCGATGCCCTGAACGAGGAGGGGGCCCGCTTCCAGCCGCCGCCCGAGGTGGCGCTGGTGCCGCTGGGCGGCCAGTGGGTCGCCGTCCCCCGCGGGAAGATCCCCGCCAGCGCGCTCTCCGTCCCCACCCTCGGCGATGCGCCGCTCCCCGCCTTCGGGGTCGCGAGACGCTGAGCGCAGGCTCGACGGCCCCTCCCGCGACGCTCCACCTGAGCTATTCTAGTCTCACCCCCAGAGGAGCGAATGTCCGACCAGCTCGATCTGCTCATCGTCTCCCAGACCGCGCCCGAGTCCGTGGCCCGCGCGCTGGCGCGGGTCGAGGTCCCGGTCTCCGCGCTGAACGCGCTGGTGGTCACGGTGCCCGAGGCCCGCGCGACCGTCGTGCAGCTCCTGGACGAACGGGGGCGACGCTCGGACCTGGACCCGGCGCTCTACGCGGCCGTGCTCTCGGTCGGCGGGCACGCGGTGGGCGTGGCGCGGGTGGACCCCGTGGGCAACCGCCGCCGCTGGGAGCGCTACCTGGACGGGGCGCTGGTGGAGCGCCTGGGCGAAGAGGACGAGCTGTACGTCCCCCACGACGAGGACGGCTTCCCCGATCTGGACGTGCCGCCCGTGCGCGCCCGCGACGGCGTGCCCGAGGGCTGGCGCCGCCTGCGCTCCGCTCTGGATCTCGGGATGAAGGGGATGCTCTCCTGCCGCTTTACACCTGTGTTACACGCGTTCGAGCGCATGCATCACGCCGAGGACGTGGCCGTCCGCGCCTACGCGCTGGTGGTCTCCGGTCGGGCGCTGAAGCCGCCGCAGGAGATCGCCTGGCAGGAGCTGTTTCGGCGTTAGGCGCGGAGCGCCGCCAGCGTGTCCATCAAGGTCGCCCCGGGTCGCCGCGTCCACCAGCCCAGGTCCGCGCGGGCGGTCGTGGTGTCGGCGAGCTCCCACAGGACGCCCACGGGCAGGTTGTCTGGCGGCGGCGCGAGCGGCGGGGCGGCGGGCAGCTCGGGGACGTGCGCGTCCAGGGTGCGCAGCCAGAACGGCGCGCTGGCGAGGAGGTAGCGCTGGCCCGTGCGACCACGGTGCAGCGCGCTGACGACGGCGCCGATGACGTCGCGGGCGTCGGCCAGGCAGAGGCGCACGGGGCGGGCGGGCAGGGCGCGGCCGGCCTGGCGGGCCAGCACGCGGCCGAGCAGGGCCGAGGGCGGCAGGCTCGGGCCGAGCAGCGTGGCCGGCGCGAGGACGAGCGCGAGATCAGGATAGTGTAACGCCATGTCTTCTGCGCGACGCAGGGCGTAGAGCCGGGGCCAGAGGGCCAGCGCGTCCGCCGAGAGCGGGCCGCGCTTCGGGGAGCGTCGCAGCGTGGTGGCGCGCGCGCTGGAGAGCACGATCACCCGCTGCACCCCCTCTCTGCGCGCGGCGCCGAGAAGGCGCGCGGTCGCGTCAGCCAGGAGGGCGGCGAGCGCCTCGGGCTCGGTCTCCGCGGGCGGCGCCAGCTCGTCCAGCGCGCCCTGCAGATCGTGGATGACGATCTGCGCGCCGCAGAGGGCCGCGCGCACCGCGCCATCGTCGTCGAGCCCCCCCGGCGCAGCGACCACGCCGGTCGGGGCGACGCCTCCGAGCTGCACGATCTCCTCGCTCTCCAGCAGTCGGTCGCGGCTCAGCGCCGCCAGATGCCCTCGTGTCCCTGTCAGAAGCAGCCGCATGGCAGCGACATAACCCGGGCGCGGAGCGCTTCGTGAAGGAGAGGTGACGCCGCCCACCGGCGCAGCTATGTTAAAATCGCGCTTCCTCCCGCGTGAAGCGCACGGGCCTCCCCTTCCTGTGCTCGCCCGGGACAGCCCTTCAGACCCGCCCTGTCGTGTATCGCCCAACGGAGCGCCTTCTTGGACCAGGCTGCACAGCTCGTCGCCACCGCCGGACCGCTGAAGGGCATGCGCTTCAGGGTGACCGAGGACGGGCTGCTGCTCGGGCGCGAGGACTCCTGCGACGTCGTGATCCCCGATCAGAGCGTCTCGCGAGAGCACGCGCGCCTGCTGCTGCACAACGGCACGGTCTGGGTGCAGGACGCCGGAAGCCGCAACGGCGTCTACGTCAACCAGAAGCGCGTCGTGCGCCACCGCCCCATGGGGCCTGGCGACGCGCTGACCATCGGCAACCACGAATTCACCCTGGAGCTGGGTGGGGTGACGGCGGATGACCGCCGCAGCGGCGCCATTCGTGTGGTCACCCGTCCGCTGCGATCCTGGAGAGGGCTGCTCGCGGCAGGGCTTCTCGGCGCCGTCGGCGCGGCGCTGGTGCTGTGGATCTACCACATGCTCCACCAGTGGACGCTCGCTTGACAGCGTCGGCCGCCCCTCTTAGCTGAGCCCCTCGCTCTTTCTGCCTACTCGTCGACGAGGTGCCCCTCTCTTGAGGGGTGAAACAGGGAAGCCGGTGTAAACCCGGCGCGGCCCCCGCCACTGTGACTGGGGACGCTCATCGCAAGACGCCACGGGCTTCGGCCGGGAAGGCGCGATGAGCGGACGATCCAGGAGCCAGGAGACCGGCCTCTTCGGTGATCTTTCCGTGCCTTCGGGGTTGAAGGCCGGGTCGCCTCGTCTGGGGCTGCCTCGCTCCTCCCCGGCCGAGGTCGACCCTGGTCGCTCCCTTGCCGGTCCTGCTCGTCCTGGCACAGGTTCCCCCTGTGCCCGGCGCCAGCCTTGCGCCGGCGACGGCTGAGCGCGCGACGGCGGGAGAGGCGGGAGAAGACGAAGAAGACGGCGTCGCGCTCAGCGAGCAGGTGCTGGTCGAGGGCACGCGCCGCGAGGGCCCGGACCCCCAGAGCACCGCGGCGGCCGTGACGGTGCTGCTGGTGGACGGGCGCCTGAGCGCGGCCGAGGACGTGGCGGCCCTGCTGGACACGGCTCCCGGCGCCACGTTGCAGCGCCTCGGCGGGCTGGGCGACTGGTCGGGCGTCTCCATTCGGGGTTCTACTCCACGCCAGGTGATCGTGGCCCTGGACGGGGTCCCGCTCAACCCGGACGGGTCCTCGGTCATCAACCTCTCCGAGCTGCCGCTGGGGGCCTTTCGTCGGGTCGAGCTCTACCGCGGCAACGCGCCCGCCGAGCTGGGGGCCTCGCCGGTGGGCGGCGTGGTGAACCTGGTGACGGGCGAGGGGCTGCCGCCGCGGGTGGCCGCGCTGACGGCGGGCTCCTACGACACGCTGCGCGCGCTCGGCGCGGGGGCCCTGAGCGGGCAGCTGGGCGGCGAGCCCGCCGACGCCTGGGGCATGGTGGAGTGGCTCAGCACGAAGGGCGACTTCACCTGGTTCGATGACAACGGCACCACCTGGAACCTCATCGATGATCGGCTGCGCAGCCGGGAGAACAACGAGAAGATCCAGGTCGGCGCCCACGGCCGGGTCCGCGTCGGCGGCGAGTCGCTCCGCCTGACCTTGCTGGACGCCCTGCTCGTGCGCGACGAGCAGCTCCCCGGGCACATGAACGCCCCCGCGACGGAGGCCTCGCTCCAGACCCTGCGCAACCTCGGGGTGGCGGAGCTGGAGATGCACGGCGGAGGCGTGCGCGGCTCCGTTCGCGCCTGGGGCTGGGGTCGGGGTGAGCTCTACGACGACCGCCTCGGCGAGCTGGGCACCGGCCAGGAGTGGACCGCGCAGCGCACGGCGGCCTATGGCCTGCTGGGCAGCGCCCACTTCCAGACACCCGGCGGCTTCGTTCCGGCTGTAACATACATGTTACGACGTGAATCGTGGGCTGCGACCGATCTGCTCCAGCAGCGCGATGACGGCCCGCGCCGCCGGCTGATGAGCGGGCTCACGCTGAGCGGGACGCGCTGGCTGGCCGGCGACACCCTCGCGCTCGAGCCCCGGCTGAGCGCGAGCGCGCTGGACAACCACGATCTGCTCGGGCCAGACGGCGTCGCCAGCCCCGTTGACGATCTGGACACGACCCTGCATCTGCGCCTGGACCCGCGCCTCGGCGTGCTCTGGCGCCCCCGGTACGGGCTCGCGGTGAAGGCCAACCTCGGCACGGCCTGGCGCCCGCCGGACATGAGCGAGCTCTTCGGGGATCGTGGCACCACCGTCGGCAACCCGGAGCTGCTGCCGGAGCGGGCCGTCGTCGCCGACCTGGGCCTGCGCGCGCTGCTGCCCGAGGGCGCCTGGGCGCGCGGCAGCGCCGAGCTGGGTGTGTTCTCCACCCACACGCGAGATCTCATCGCCTATGTCCAGACAGGGCAGCAGGTGCTGGTGCCCGTGAACCTCGGCCAGACCCGGGCCGCGGGCGTGGAGGGCGCGCTGGACCTCGCGCTGGGCGCCCACCTGGAGTCGGGCACGGCCCTGTGCTGGACGCACAGCGAGAACCTGTCCTCGAACCCTCAGTACGCCGGCAAGCAGCTCCCGCGCGTGCCGGAGTGGGAGCTCTCCCAGACCACGGCGCTGGTCTGGGAGGGGCGGCTGCCGGGACGGCTGGGGCACAGCTTCACCTATCTGGACGACAATTACTGGGACGCCGCCAACGTCCACCGCGCCGCGCCGCGGGCGCTCCACGACGCCCACCTGCGCGTGGCCGTCCCCGGCCGCCCGATCTCGGTCGAGCTGGCCGTGCAGAACGTGCTCGACCGCCAGGTGGAGGTCGTCGCGCGCAACCCGCAGAACCCCTCCGACACCTCCCGGGCGGTGCAGGCCATCACCGATCTCGACGGCTACCCGCTGCCCGGGCGCACCTTCCTGCTCAGCGTGAAGCTGACCCCTGAACTGGAGCCAGAATGAGCCGAGTCCTGCCTGTCGCCCTGATCGTCCTCGTGGCCTGCGAAGACGGCAAGTTCTCCCTGGACGACACGGGCGCCACCGGCGACGCCTGGGAGCCCGGCACCATGGCGGTGGTCGCCACGGTGGCCGGCGACTACACCACCGGCGGGCTCGCCACCGTGAGCCTGGCCGACGGCGTCGTCACGGACGATCTGCTCACCCTGTCTGGGGACCCGGCCCTCGCGATGACCGACGACCACGTCGTCGTCCTCAACCGCGGCACGGTGGACAGCGTCCTGTTGCTCGAGCCTGGGTCGCTCAGCGCGCCCAGCCTGGAGTTCGGCCTGGAGGACGGCGCCAACCCCCACGACGCCCACATGTGCGGCGACGCGCTGTGGGTGAGCCAGTACGGGGCCGCCGCCCTGCACGCCTATGACCCGAGCAACGGAAACCTGCTCGCGTCGGTCGATCTGGCCGCCTACGACGACGGCGACGGGCTGCCGGAGGCCAGCAGCATGGTCGTGACGGGCGACACCCTCTACCTGGCGCTGGAGCAGCTCGACCAGACCACCGCCTACTGGAGCGCGAATGGCGGGATGGTGGTGGCCATCGACTGCGATCGCCGCATCGTCCTGGACGAGTGGGAGGTCTCGCCCGTGCCGAGGGTCTTCGCCGACCCGGACGACGCCGACGGCCTGCTGGTGCGCACGGGCGCCTACTTCGACGCCGAGGGCGCGTTTGCCTGGGACGGCGGCCTGTTCGCGCTGGACCCGGCGACGGCCTCCCTGGAGGCCATCGCGCCCGCGGAGTCCGAGGTCGAGCTCAATTACACCGGGATCGCGCCCATCACGGGCGGCAAGGCCATCGTGGTGGCGACGGACGCGAGCTGGCTGTACAGCGTCTACTGTCTGGACCGGGCCAGCGGTGCGCTCAGCCTGATCGAGACGCTGGACAGCTTCGTCTCGGCCGTCGAGGTCAACGCGCAGGGCGAGGCCTGGCTGGCCACGCGGGCGAGCTGGGCGGCGCCCGAGGCGGCGGCGGGCGTCCGCGTCTACGATGTCTCGACGTGCGCCCTCGCCGGTGAGCCGATCACGTTCAGCCTCGAGCCCTACGCCATCGCGTTCAACTGAGCCCATGAAGCTGCCTCTCCCCATCCCGCTGCTCCTGCTGGCGGCCTGCTCGTCCGAGCCCGATCCCTGCGACGCGTTCTGCGCGCTCGCGGCGGATGTGCAGACGCGCTGCCTCGAGCAGAGCGGCCTCTACTGGTCGGCCACCGGCTATGAGGACGAGGACGACTACGCCGCCTCCTGCCGGACCTGGGCCTGGGAGCAGCGCCTGCTGGCCAGGGACGCGGGCGAGGACGAGGGCCAGGTCAGCGAGACCTGCGAGGCCCATCAGGCGGACCTGGAGGAGGGGGAATGCGCAGCGTTGACGGCCATCGACTGGGAAGCGCCCGCCTGGGAGCGCCCATGAAGCGCGGGATCCTGCTGCTGCTGCTGGGCTGTGGCGGGGAGCCCCCGGTCGCCCTGGACCCCATCTTCGTGCGCGGCGGCCTCATCGTCCCTGACGGCGTCGCCGCCGGGCAGGAGTTGGGCAAGGGGCGCACCCTTGTCGCGCGCGAGTGGAGGCCAGGAGATGACGTTACAATCGCTGATACATCGTTCCGCGCGCCGCAGATGGCCGAGTGTGTGCCCCTCTTTCATGTCCCGCTCGGCGATGTCTCGCGCCTGATCGCCATGGGGGGCGAGGCGCCGGACACGACCCTGGCCTGGTCGCCGGACGGCGCGCTCCTCGCGGCCGGCGCGTACACGGGCGAGCTGGTCGTCGTGGACGGCTGGAGCGGCGAGGAGGTGGCCCGCACCCGCCTGGCCGAGGGGATGGTCAAGCGCCTCGCCTGGTCGCCGAGCGGGGACGCCCTCTACGCCGTCGAGCAGTCTCCGGACGCCTTCCTCTGGAGCCTGGATCCCCGCACCCTGAGCCCGCGCTGGAAGGTGCGGCTGGCCGACGAGGTGGGCAGCTCCACGCCGCCCGCGGGCGAGGATCTGTACGGCGTCTACACCCTGCCCACGGCCTACGGGCTCACCACGCTGGACAGCGGGGAGCTGCTCGTGGCCGCCGGTCACGCCTGGAACGAGGGCGAGCGGCGCCTGAACCGCGGCCGGGTGATGGTCTTCGACGCGCAGGGCCGACAGCTCCGCGCCTGGCCGGAGCAGACCGCGGACGCCGTCTTCTTCGAGCCTCGGCTGGACGCCGCGGCGGGCGTGGCGATCGTCCCCGTCAACCGCTCCGCGACCGGAGAGGACCCCGCGGACCTGCCCGTCGACGGCGCGGCCGTGCTGAAGATCAGCGATTTGTCTCTTGTAACGTCGATGGTTCCCGAGCCGCTGCCTCCCTGGTTCAAGCAGGCCTTCCTCTGGGAGGCGGTGGACCTCTCGCTGGCGCAGGGCGCGGCCATGCTCGGGCTGGGCGACGGGCGCGTGCAGCTCTGGCCGCTGGACGGGGGGGAGCCGCGCACGCTCACGCCGGGCGCGCCGCTGCTGGTGGGCGAGGTGCCCATCTCCGCCTCGGTCGGCTTCGGGCTGCTCCACCAGGACAGCGCCGTCTTCATCACCTCGAACACGAACATCCCCTATGGCGCGGCGGCCCCCGATCTGCGGCCGCCCAGCGCGCATCCGGGCGAGAACACGCTCTGGGTCCACGGCCTGGACGGCGCGCTGCGCTGGACCTGGCGCGGCGAGCAGCGCCTGACGGGGCTCTCGGTGGGCCCGGACGGGCGGACGCTGGTGGTGGGCGCGGGGCCGCGCGTCGCCGACGATCGCCAGGATCTCTATGGCGCCCTGCTCTTCGATCTCGAGGGCCCGGCCCGCGGCGGCGAGGAGCGGCTGCGCGCGTTCTGCGGCACGGAGAGCCCGGTCTTCTTCCGGCAGGCCCTCTCGGCGGACGGTCGGGTCGCGGTCGCCGAGGTGCCCACGCGCGGCGCGGACGGCGGCACGCGCGGCCGCTACCAGGTGACCGTGCTGCGTTGAGCCTGCTCCTTCCCCTGCTGCTCGCCTGCGCGTCCGAGCCCGCGGCGCCCACCGCGACCGCCGTGTCCGGGGGCGTGGAGGTGCGCTCCGAGCGGCCCATGGATCGGGTGAGCATCACCGACGCGTCGGGTGTGCCCCTGGCCAGCCGGCGGCTGAGCGCGCCGCTCACGCTGGCCACCGTGCCCGCGCGCTGGGAGCCGGGGGCGGCCCTGGTCGCCCAGGTCTTTATTGATGAACATGTTTATGAAATTCCTGTGAAGGTGCCGGAGTCGCTCCTCGCGGCGCGCCTGGAGGTGCAGGCCCCGCTCGGGCAGCGCGCCGAGCCGGTGGTGGACGGCGGGCGCGTCACCCTGACCCGCGTGCAGGGGGCCGGTCTGCAGGTCGGCCTCTCCATCACCGCCCGCATGCCGACCCTGGCCCGCGTGACGCGCGGCGGGCAGACGGAGGAGCGGCGCCTCCAGACCACGGGCGAGCACGCCTTCCTGATCTGGGACGCCCCCACCTGCGCCGGCCGCGCCTGCGTCGCCGAGGAGGAGGTGCAGATCACCCTGAGCCCGCTGGACGCGCCCGAGGCGCTGAGCGAGACCCGCTTCTTCCTGCGCGCGGAGGCCGTCCCCGTCGAGGAGGCGCGGGCGCAGCTCGGGCTCAGCGAGGTGGTCTTCCCCGCCGATCTGCTCGGCGAGGCCGATCTGGTGCGCGCTCCCGATCAGGTCAGCCTGCCCTCGCCCTGGTGGACGCGCCTGCTCGAGCTGACCGGTCTGGGCTTCCGCCCGCGCGACCAGAGCTCCCCCTGGGCATGGCAGGGGGTTGAGCTAAGTAACAAAGGTGTAACGCCTATCAACGTCGTCGTTCGGTCCCGGGTGCTCGGGCCTGATGGCGCGCCGGATCCCGCCTTCCGCCCCCGCCTGCGCGACGCCGATGACGGCACGGGCACGACCAGCGTCCTGCTGCGCGTGCCCGCCGAGTCCAGCGCGCGCGCCGCGCTCCCCATCTTCGTGGATGAGCCGATCCTGGAGCGTGGACCCTGGACGCGCGTGGTGGAGGTGACGCCGCTGGGCAGCGCGGAGCCCCTGCTCACCTGGGAGGGGCCGCTCGGGGTGAAGCGCGGCGATCCGCTGCTCAGCGCGGGGCTGGCGGTGACGCTCGCGGGCGCCGTGCTGGGCCTGGGCTGGACGGGGCGGGGCATGGGGCGCTGGCTCAAGGCGGCGCCGACCTCTGAGCTGACGACCATCGCCCTCTTCGGCGCCCTCGCCTTCGCCGTCAGCGCCATGGGGCAGCTCGTCTCCATGGGTGTATCAGCGTTACTCGGTCCATTTTCTGCATTTCTCACCGGGATTCTGGACGACGCGCTGCGCACGGCCCTCTGGGCGGCGCTGATCACCCTGCTGCCGCGGCCAGGGGTCGTCACCCTGGCGCTGGTCGTCGGCTACCTGCTGCGCGTGCTCGCCCTGGGCAGCATGGGGCCGGTGGACCTGCTCTTTCTGGGCAGCCACGTGCTCTGGCTGGAGGGCTGCCTTTGGCTGGTCGGCCTCACGCGGGGGGCGGGGCGCTGGCGGGAGGGGCCTCGCCTGGGGCGCGCGCTGCGGCTGGGCTTCGGTTTCGGGGTGGCCTCCGCCCTGTCCACGGCCTCGGGCCTCTCGATGAGCGCGAGCTTCTACCGGCTCTTCTACGCGGACTGGTACGCGATCGCGCTGATCGCCCTGCCCGGCTTCGCCTACAGCGCGCTGGCCGCCGGTCTGGCGACCCGCTTCGCCGACGCCCTGCGCCGGGTGGAGCCCTGATGCTCAGCCTGACGGGAGCCTCCTACCGCTATCCGACCGGTCAGCGGCCGGCGGTCGGGCCCGTCGATCTCGAGGTTCGCGGGGGGGAGCTGGTGCTGTTGACCGGGCCGACGGGGTGCGGCAAGTCCACGCTGCTGCGGTTGGCGGCCGGCCTGCTGCAGCGCCATGGGCACGGGGCGCTGGGGGGACAGATCGCCGTCGCGGGTCTGGACCCCGCCCTGCTCAGCCCCGCCGAGCGCGCGCGTCGGGTCGGCTTCGTCTCGCAGGAGCCGGGCGATCAGATCGTCGCGGGCACGCTCTCCGACGAGGTGGCCTTCGGTCTGGAGAGCGCGGGCTGGCCGGCGGAGGCCATGGAGCCGCGGGTGCGCGCCTGTCTGGCGCAGCTTGGCCTGCCGCTCGAGCTGGGGCGCTCGCCCAGGGCGCTCTCCGGTGGGCAGCGCCAGCGCCTGGTGGTGGCGGCGGCGCTGGCGGCGGGCGCGGGGCTGCTGCTGCTCGACGAGCCGCTGGCGCAGCTCGACCCCGCCGGGGCGCAGGCGCTGATGGCAGAGCTCCGTCGCACGGCGGACTCAGGCGTGGCGGTGCTCCTGGTCGAGCACCGGCTGGCCGCCTGCCTGAGCCACGTGGATCGGGTGCTCGTGATGGACGGAGGACGCCTGGTCGCCGATCAGCCGCCCTCGGGCCTGGACCCTGCGCTGCTGGGCGCACTGGGGCTGCGGGTCGCGGCCTACGCGGGCGCGCCGCGGCCCATGAGCGTGGCGACAGGGGAGAATTCACAAGCGTTGATTGTTGTAGATGGGCTGAATATATACTATGAGAAGAATGTCGCGCTTCAGGGCGTCTCGCTGACGATCCGCCCGGGGGAGCGTGTGGCGCTGCTCGGGGCCAACGGGTCGGGCAAGAGCACGCTGATCGGCGCGCTCTCGGGGCGGGTGCGCTCGGGCGCGGTGCGCCGGGTCGGGCGGGTGGTCGAGGTGCCGCAAGAGGCGGATCTCACCCTGTTCTGTGAGGATGTCGCCGCGGAGCTGGGCTACGCGCCGAGAGAGGCGCGGGTCGGGCGCGCCGCGCGGGAGGCGCGGGTGGAGGCGGCGGCGTCCGGGCTCTCGGTGGGCGATCTGCTGGGGCGCGCGCCGCAGGCGCTCTCGCGCGGGCAGCGGCTGAGGGTGGCGGTGGCGGCGGCGCTGACGGTAGACGCGCCGATCCTGCTGCTGGACGAGCCGACCGCGGGTCAGGATCAGGCGCACGTCGAGCGGATGATGGCGGCCTTGGAGGGCGCGCTGGGGCCGCAGGCTGCCCTGGTCTTCGCGACCCACGATCTGGACCTGGCCAGGCGCTATGGCCTGCGCTGGGTGATCCTGGAGGGAGGTCGGGTTCTGGCGGATGGTACGCCGGAGGCAGTGGCGGCGGCGCTGCCTGCGGCGCTGGGAGGGGGGTGGCAGGAGGGCAGGAGCCCCCCCACCGCCCCCTTCGGGGGCACCTCCCCCACGAGGGGGGAGGGGGGCTCGGCGCCCTCGGCTGTCGTGGTGGAGGGGGGCTCGGCGCTGCCTGCGGCGCTGGGAGGGGGGTGGCAGGAGGGCAGGAGCCCCCCCACCGCCCCCTTCGGGGGCACCTCCCCCACGAGGGGGGAGGGGGGCTGGGCGCCCTCGGCCGTCGTGGTGGAGGGGGGCTCGGCGCCCTCGGCTGTCGTGGGGAAGGGGGGCTCGGCTCCCTCCCCCCTCGTGGGGGAGGGCTGGGGTGGGGGGGTGCCTGCCATCCAGCCGGCCGACCCGCGGACCCGCCTCGGGCTCCTCGTCGCGGCCGGCCTGGTCTGCCTCGCCCTCGATCGGCCGCTCTCCTTGCTGTTGCTATGCTGTATCACAGCGTTACCCCTGTTTTTTCTCCGAATCGAGCGTCGTTGGCTCCTCGGCGGCGCGCTCGGCGTCCTCACGCTGATCTGGAGCACGACCCTCTCGCAAGGCCTCTTCTACGCGGACGAGCCGCGGGTGATGGTCGCGCGGCTCGGGCCGCTGGCCCTCTATCGGGAGGGGCTGGCCCACGGGCTCGTGCAGTCCTTGCGGCTGATCGCCATGACCCTGGGCGGCCTCGCGCTCTCGCTCTCTACACCACCCGATCGACTGTTTGCGGCGTTACAAGCGCTTCGTGTCCCCTTCGGCGTGGCCTTCCTGGCGGTCACGGCCCTGCGCTTCGTGCCGGAGGTCGGGCGCGAGTGGCTGACGGTGCGCGAGGCGCGGGCGGCGCGTGGGCGGCCGCTGTGGCGACGTGGCCCCTGGGCCTGGATCTCCGAGGAGGTCGCGCTGCTGCGCCCTGTGGTGGCCCGCTCGCTGCGGCGCGCGCGGGCGCTGGCGGAGAGCCTGGACGTCCGAGGCTTCGACCCGCTGATCTCACGAACGCATTATCGGCCCTTGCGGATGAGCCGCGGGGAGGGGGCGCTGCTGGCGTTCGCCCTCTCGTTCGCGGCGCTGCTCGTCGCCTTGCGGCTGCTCTACGTGCTCTACACGGCCGAGCTGCTCTACCTCCCCGCCCTCCGTCCGCTGTACGGGTTCGTGCGCGGCTGGCTGTGAGGGCGCGCGGGTCCACGGCCAGCTGAGACGCCCCGAACGATTGGGTTGGAACTGTTCTAGCTTGTTGGTTTTGTGCGCCAGCGCGCGCGCACATCGGGTCTGCCGCCGGCCTGTGGCGGGTCTTCGCGTGGAGATATCGGTAGATCGCCGCGTTTGTAGTCTTGAAACCTGTATGTCGTTCAATTCGTTGCCGAGCACATCCGGGCGTGCTTCAATGATGTTGGTCCGCTGTGGTGTCGTCTCTTCGTCGGTCGCGACAGCGCCCGACCGAGCTTTTTCGCCATCAGATGGTTGAGGTACCCCATGTCCGTTCGTGGTATCGAGGCGATGTCGGGTCGTCACAAGCGCTTCACGAGCGGCGCCTCGGCGCCTCCGCTCGCGGGCGGGAGCCGCACAGAGATTGGGCTCGGGCCTTGGACGCTGCGCGAGCCGCTCGCCCTGGGCTCTGTCGGCGTGGTCTTCGACGCCACTCGAGGCGGGAGCGGGTCCTCGACCGAGGCCGTCGCGATCCATGTGCCGCTGGCCTCGTTGCAGGAGATGGACCCGTTCCGAGCGCGCTATGAAAAATATACCTTGGAGTCGATGGATGTGGTCCATCCCAACCTCGTCCGGACGCTGGATGGCGGTCGGGGCGCGCTGGTCTGGCGGGTCATGGAGCCCGTTGGGGGCTTCAGCCTCGCCGCGATCGTGCAGCGCTCGCGCGCCCGCAGCGCGACGATCCCTGCCCGCGTCGCGGTTCATCTCTGCGCTGGCGCAGGAGCGGGTCTCGCCGCGCTGCAGGCCCTCGGGCGTCATCACGGTCGGCTGAGCAGCGCGCGCGCCTTCGTGGACGGGGAGGGGCAGGTGAAGGTGTGCGGCTGGACCGCCCACGACCTGGGGGTCAGCGCCACCTCGCTGGAGAGCCGCGGCGTCCTGGCCATCGGTGAGCTCGCGCCCGAGCAGATCAGCGGGATGCCCAGCGTGGCGGCCACCGATGTCTGGCACCTCGGGGTGCTGCTGCTGACGCTCATCGGCGGCGGGACCCCCTTCCGCGGCACCACGCCGGAGCGTGTGATTCGCGCCGTGCTCTCGGATCCATTGAGCATGCCGACAGGGCTGCCTCCTGCGCTCACGGCCGTGCTGGCCTCGGCGTTGGCGCGCAGCGCCCTGGCCCGGCCGCCGCTCACGGAGCTCACGGACGCGCTCGACGACGCGAAGCATGCGATGGGGCCGCTCGCGGCCGAGGAGACGCGCTCCTGGCTGAGCAGCCTCTTTTTTGGGGTCAGCCCGCAGATGAGCCTCGGTCAGCACGCCGCTGGCGTCGAGGTCGAGGCGCTGCGCGCGCGGATCGCCCGCACCTGGCCGAGCCCCCATGTCGCTCCTCCCTGGACCACGCTCAGCGACGCGCGGCGCTCCCAGGTGGTCCCGCTCTCACCGCCGCCCCCGTCGGAGCCGCCCCCGTCGGAGCCGCCCCCGTCGGAGCCGGCCCCGCGCCCGCTCGTCGTGGTCCCCGCGCCGGTTGGTCGCGCGCCCGTCCCGGCCCGCCCGACCCGCGCGACCC
>CAZKWG010000065.1:0-17370 GCA_964556105.1 uncultured Enterobacterales bacterium
GGGACATTTTTAAATGCCCGGTTCACCCGACGGCTGCCGCTGATCGCCGCCTGGGTGGGCGGGACCCTGTTCTTCGGGGCGATCCGCTCCTATGTCCTGGGCAGCCCCTTCGCGGCGGAGTGGTCCATCTTCAGCAGCGTGGCGATGGTGCTGTTCAGCTTCTACATGATCACCGATCCGCAGACCTCGCCCTCGGAGCCGCGCCGCCAGGTGATCTTCGGCTTCGGGATCGCCCTGGCCTACGCCGTGCTCCTGCGGCTGCACGTCATGTACACGATGTTCTACGCCGTGGTCATCGTCTGCGCGCTGCGCGGGCTCTGGCTGTACGCGGAGAGCGTGTTGGAGCGCAGCGCCGTCCAGCGCGCGCCGTCCCTGGGCGCCACGCCGGCGCTGGCAAAGTGAACGCCGAAGCGAGGTTCCATGCGTAGGGTCGCCCTGACGATCCTGGGCCTCTATCTTGGGCTCACGGTCCTCTATGTGCAGCTCAACCGAGCTCCGGAGAGAGGGGCGGGTGAGGCCGCCGCCGAGAAGCCAACCTATCGTGTTGGTTTTCTGCCGGTGACCTGCCATCTGACCTGCCCGGTCACCGACTGGATCAACAAGAGCGCCCGCGGCCACAGCAGCTTCGAGCCGGTGCGCTTCAGCGCCTGGCCGGAGCTGAAGGAGGCCTTTCTGGCGGGAGAGCTGCCCGCGACCTTCATGATCGCGCCGATGGCGATCAAGCTGGTGGAGCAGGGCGTGCCGCTGCGCATCGTCTATCTGGGGCACCGCGACGGCACGGCCCTGGTCGTGCACAAGGACGGCGGGATCACGGACTTCGCCCAGCTCCGCGGCAAGCGGATCGCCGTGCCCAGCCGCTTCTCCAACCAGTACCTGCTCATCGCCCGCGCCCTCGAGCTGCGCGGCATGACCCTGGACGACGTCCAGATCGTGGAGATGCCGCCGCCGGACATGCCGGCCGCCCTCTCGGCGCGCGCGGTGGACGCCGTGATCTCCGGCGAGCCCTTCATGGGCCAGACGGAGATCGAGGGCTATGGCCGCGTGCTCGCCCAGGCCAAGGCGCTGTGGCCGGACTTCATCTCCTGCGTGCTCGCCGTGCACCAGCGGATGATCGACGAGGAGCCGGAGCGCGTGCAGGAGCTGGTGGACGGCATCGCGTCGAGCGGCCAGTGGCTGGACCAGGACATGTCGAACCGCATGGCGGCTTCCGAGGTGGTGGCGAAGAACTACTACCACCAGGACCCGAAGCTGCTGCGCTTCGTCCTGAGCAAGCCGCCGGACCGGGTGCGGTACACGAACCTCGATCTCGTGCGGGCCGACTTCGAGGAGATCGTGCGCGTCGGGGTAAAAGTGGGGATTTTAGCGGCGCCCATCGCCTACGAGAAGTACACCGACCCCCGCTTCAGCGCCGCGGTCCACGTGTCGGCGATCACGGCGCCGGAGGTGGCGCCTTGAAGGAGCGCCTGCTCTCCTGGGTCCTGCCGCTCGGCGTGGCCGGCGCGCTGCTGGTGGTCTGGCACCTCGCCGTCACCCTCTCCGGCGACGCCTTCTTCCCGCCGCCCGCCGAGGTGGCGACGGGCCTGCTCGAGCTGACCCAGAAGGGCGTGCTCTTCAAGTACGTCGTGGACTCGCTGTGGCGGGTGAGCACGGGCTTCCTGCTGGCCTTGATCCTCGGCCTGCCCTTCGGCCTGCTGCTCGGCTGGAACCGCAGGGCCCACCAGGCCTTCAACCCGCTCCTCCAGGTGCTGCGGCCCATCTCGCCCATCGCCTGGATCCCGGTCTCCATCCTCTGGTTCGGGGTCAGCGACGCCGGACCCGTCTTCCTCATCTTCCTGGCCAGCGTCTTCCCCATCACGACCAGCGCGGCGGCCGCGGTGCGCACCATCCCGCTGAACGCCCTGCGCGCCAGCCAGAATTTTGGCCTCGGCGGCTACGATCTGCTGCGCATGGTGGTCTTTCCGGCCGTGCTCCCTCAGGTCGTCACGGGCGTGCGCATCGCGCTCGGGGTGGCCTGGATGGTGGTGGTCGCCGCCGAGATGATCGCGGTAGACAGCGGGCTCGGGTACCTGATCATCGACGCCCGCAACGCCGGCAGCCGCTATGACCTCGTGGTCGCCGGGATGATCCTCATCGGCCTCATCGGGCTCGGGCTGGACCTGGGGATCCGACGGCTGGAGCGGCACCCGAGCGTCCGCTGGGGGCGAAGCGAATGAGCGCAGACATCCACCCACGCTTGTCGTTGCGCGGCCTGACCCTGTCCTATGGTGGGGGAGAGCCCGTGCTCTCCGGGCTGGACCTGGACATCGGCGAGGGCGAGCTGGTCTGCGTGGTCGGCCCGAGCGGCTGCGGCAAGAGCTCGCTGCTCAACGTCATCGCCGGCTTCCTCCCCGCCACCAGCGGCCAGGTGCTGGTGGACGGCCAGCCCGTGCAGTGTCCGGATCGCCGTCGCCTCTTCATCTTCCAGGATAGCGGCCTCTTTCCGTGGCTCACGGTGGGCGAGAACGTGGGCCTGGGGCTGCTCGGGCTGCCCGAGGCGGCGCGCGCCGCGGCGGTGGCGGAGAAGCTCGAGATGGTGGGCCTCGCCGGCACCGAGCCGCGCTTCCCCGCCGAGCTCTCGGGCGGCATGAAGCAGCGGGTGGAGCTGGCGCGCGCCCTGGCCGCCGATCCGGACGTGCTGTACATGGACGAGCCCTTCGGGGCCCTGGACTTCCTCACCCGCATCAAGGTCCGGCAGGATCTGGTGCGGATCTGGGAGCGCGCTCGTAAAACAATTCTGTTTGTGACCCACGACGTAGACGAGAGCGTGCAGCTCGCCGACCGCGTCGTCGTGCTCTCCCGCCGGCCCGCGACGATCCGCCGGATCATCCCGGTAGACCTGCCGCGCCCGCGCGACATGAGCAGCGCGGGCTATCTGGCCGTGCGCGACGCCATCTTCGAGACCATGGGCCTGGATCACACCGGCGCGGAGCGCTGAGCGGGGTCCAGGACGGGGGCGTCTGGGGCGGGGGGCGACTCGGGGGCGGGCGTCCGCGCGGGCGCCTTCGGGTCCGCGTGCGCCCGTCGGCCGCCGTCGCAGGAGAGCTGCTTGTAGTCCTTGTTGGCGTCGAAGATGTAGTCTCGCGCCAGACGGCCCAGGTTGGCGGCGCCCATCCGCGCCTCCTCGAGCAGGTCACGGCAGGCCTCCCAGACGGTGTCCATCGGCTGCGGAAGCACGTAGTAGGCCTTGCGCAGCCGCTCCGGCGCGCGGTGTCGCAGCCAGAGGGAGACCTTGAGGAGCTGCACCATCGTGAACGTCTTCGTGTGCCGCTGCTTCGGGTTCAGCCGCCCCCAGGGCGCTGGCCAGAGGCCGCTGGCCTCGACCTGCTCGAAGATCGCGGCGCTGGCCTCGTCCGCGGCCTTGCGACCGGCGCGGACCTCGTCCATGATCGGCTCGCAGCGGTTCATCAGCTCGGCGAACTCGGTCAGCTCCGAGCCCTGCACCCCGCGGTAGGGGAAGTCCTCGGCGCGCGGCGCGGTTAGCGGGTCCTTGGACTTCAGCGCCTGGTTCGTCATCTCGAAGGCGCCGAACGAGCCCAGCAGCCCGCCGATCATCCAGATGCGCGTCCAGGCGTTCCACAGCGGGAAGCTGCGCCAGGAGGCGTAGGAGCCGCTCACCAGCCGGTCATAATAGTTGTAGTTGTACTTCATCCAGGTGTCGACCGGCTCGAAGCGCTGCTGCGACCAGTCCCCGTCCACCTTCGCCTGAATGAGGCGCACCGCCATGAGGTTGATGGCGGACATGGTGACCGCGAGGCCGCTCGAGTAGAGCGGGTCGATGAACCGGAACGCGTGGGGCAACATGCAGAAGCGGTCGCCCACGGCGCGGGTGGAGGTGAACTGCAGCCGGTCGGTGCCCACCCAGTCGCGCACGGGGACGGCGCGCTCGAACTGGCGGTGCATGTCCGGATAGCGCTGGACGACCCGCCAGAACTCCTCCTCGGGCGGCGTGCCGTCCCGCGGGTGGCGGTCGGTGTCCAGCTGCAGCCCCACGCTGACCAGGGGGTTCGTCGAGGAGGGGTGCCCGTTGAAGGGGATCACCCACATCCAGCCGCCGTCGAAGATGTGGTGCAGCGTGCCCTGGGACAGCGGGCTGGGCAGGTCGTGCGCCGCCGGTCCTCCGCCGATCTCGTCATAGGCGCGCACGCCGAGCATGTGCGTGTAGATGGAGCGGGAGCGCGTCTTCAGCGCGTCCGGCGAGCTGCGCAGGTTGTAGTGCGTGGCCAGCATGCTCTTCAGGCCGCCCGCGTCCACGACGTAGGAGGCGCGGAATTCACGGCCCTCCTTCGTCGAGAGGCGCACGCCGCGCTCGTCGATGTCCACCGCCTCGACCTTCGTGCGCTGCAGCACGGTGCAGCCATAGGAGATCGCGACGTTCATCATCCAGGCGTCGGTGTCCTGTCGGAACAGGTGAACGTCCGGGCCCAGCGGCGGGGCGGCGGTGGGGTACTGCGTGGACTCGTGGGGGTTCTGCCGCTCGCCCGGACGGTGCCAGACGAAGGAGAAGTTACGTTTCACGCCGTGGCTGCTGCCGACGTGGCGCCGCAGGAGCTGGTAGCTGGCCAGCCAGCCGATCTCGGGCACGCCGTAGCGCGCCGCCAGGGCCCGGAAGAAGAAGGTCGTCTCCGGGATGGTGGACTCGCCGATGGCGAAGCGCGGGTGGATCTGCTCCTCGAGCAGCAGCACATCCAGCCCGTGCCGGGCCAGGATAGCGCCCAGGATGGTCCCGCCGATGCCGGTGCCGAGGATGGCGACGTCGTACCGTTTGTTCATCATGGCGTGGTCTCCGTGCTCGGGGTCAAGCTCAGGGTGCCCTCGACTCTCAGATCGCCGTCCGCCGCGCTGAAGCGGGTGGTCTCCGCCAGCAGGTCCATCCCCGCGAAGCTCTGCTCGCGCGTCCCGGGCAGGTTGGCCGCCATGGCCGCGACCAGGCCGTCCATCAGGCGGTCGCCGAAGAGGAGGGCGGCGAGATCCGGCGGCTCCCCCTTCGTCCTCAGCCAGCGGGCGCTCTCCGCGCGCAGGAACAGGTCTCCTGGGCCCTCGAGCCCGAACGCGCCGGAGACGGTCAGATCACGGGGTCGGTTCCGGCCGCGTGTCGGCCAGGCGCGCACGTCCAGCTCGAAGCCCCCGTCGGCCACGCGCAGGGCCATCAGCTCCGGCGTCGCGCGGGCGTTGGGATCATAGGCCTCGGCCAGCGAGAGCGCCTGCATGAGGCCCAGCGCCGTCTCCTGCGGGACGGTCAACACCCAGCCAGACTGTGGATCGGCGGCCCTGTCCACCACTCCGGATGTGGGTATGGCGAAGGCGAGGTCGAGCGCGATGGCCGAGGGGGTCGAGCGCAGGCGCAGCCCGGTCACCGGCACCGGGGTCTCGCCGCGCAGGCGCACGACCGGCAGCGGCGGCAGGTCCGTCAGCGCGAGCTGCCGGCGGAGGGTGTCCGTGAACAGCGCGGAGATGGTCTGGTTCAGGCCGGTGGGGAGCTCGTCCCAGCTCAGGCTGGCGCTCCACCGATCGGGCGCCCCGGGCCTCGCCAGCACGCGATCGCCGTCGTAGCTCAGCGCCATCACGCCGGAGAGCGCGCTGTGAAAGCCCATGGACAGCTCGCGGCTTCCCGTGGCGTTGCCCATGCGCACCTTGACGGCGCCGCCGATCTTCACGTCCAGGCCCAGGCAGTCGGCGCAGGCCGGGCTGGCGACCAGGGTGACGTCGCTGACCTTCGCCTCGGGCGCCACCGTCGCGGTCAGGCCGAGCACGGTCAGGCTGCTCGGGGCGAGGCCGCGCGTCAGCAGCGCGTCCACCGTTCGGCCGACGGCGTCCTCCAAGGACTCCCGTCCGACCTCCAGCGACGCCTGGGCGGGCCAGCCCGCGGATGGCGGCGGGAGGGCGGCCAGGGACGCCCGCTGCTCGGCGAGAGGGTCAGGGAGCGGCCCCAGGCAGGCCACCATCAGCAAGGCCAGGATCATGGAGCGTTCTCTCGAGGTTTGAGCAGGTTATCCGCGAAGATCACCACCAGCGCCGGCAGCAGGACCAGGCAGAGGATGAGGCTGAAAAGCATGCCGATCGCGGTGGCGAAGCCGAGCCCGTAGAAGCCGGCATGCGTCGACAACATCAGGCTTCCGAAGCCGATCAACGTCGTGAGCGACGAGAGGATCAGCGCCTTGCCGCTGTGCTCCAGCGCCGTGCTCAGGTCGCCGTCGTGTCGGATGCGGTGCATCAGGTGAACCGAGCTGTCGATGCCGATGCCCACCAGGAGGGGAAGGGCCACCACGCTCAGGATGTTGAAGTTCTCACCGATGATCCCCAGTATCCCAATGGTCCACAGCAGGGCCAGCACCAGCGGGGCCAGCGCCAGCACGGTGTGGCGGATCGAGCGCAGGTCCAGCAGCACAAGCCCGCCGATGATCAGCGAGGTCCAGGCGAAGACCCCGGGCAGCTCGCCCACCAGGCTGCGCACGCCCTTGTCCCAGGCGGTGATCATGCCGGCCTGGTTCGTGCCGATCCGGGCCATGTCCTCCAGGAAGGCCTCGCGCGTGGTCTCGTCCCAGACGTCGCCGCGGGCGCGCACGACCACCAGCCACTGCCCGTCCTTGCCGCGCACCTGCGTGAGTAGGCTCGGGGGGAGCTGCTCGGCGCTCAGCGTGCGGTTCTGGGTCATGCGGCGCAGGCGCTGGAAGTCCTCCTGGACCTGCGCCGCGAACAGGCTGTCCAGCCGCATCAGCCGCGCGGCCGACGAGAGATCGGCGCGCGCGTCCAGCCGGTTGATCGCCTGGCGCAGCTCGGAGGCCGCCTCCCGCACGGGCTCGCCGTAGAGCGTGGCGGCCAGGAGGCTCATCTGCAGCGCGCTGACCTTCAGCGAGGCGAGGTGCTCGCGAAGCTGGGCGATCTCCGCCGCGTCGTAGCTGCGTGGCGTCGCCGGAGCGGTGGGCGCGATGCGGTCGAGGCGCTCGGCGAGCGACGCGATGGCGTCGCCTTTGTCCGCCTGCCCCTCGGGGATGAGCATGGAGGGGCTGAGCACCTCGGCGACGCTCGGGGCCCGCAGGGCGGCCTGCCGGATGCGCTCGGCCTCCTCCAGGGTCTCGGCGTGAAAGGCGATGGACTCGCCGCTGGTGCCGTAGAGCTCCATCAGGCGGGCCTGCGCGGCCGTCGAGGGCAGCCCCTCGGGCAGCATGTCCATGTAGTTCCGGCTGATCCCGACGCCGCTCGTGAAGTACGCGAAGATCAGGGTCAAGGTCAGGAAGGCCGCCATCACGGGGTAGGCGTTGCGCCGCACGAAGGCGCCGAGGGGGGGCAGGAAGGCGAAGGGGACGTGCGGAAGGATCTCGCCGCGGTGCTGCGCCCGCAGGTCCCACTTGATGACCAGCGCCGGCAGCACCGTCAGCATCGAGAGCAGGGCCAGCAGCACGCCCGCGCCGGCGGTGAAGCCCATGTCCTGGAGCCCGTAGAAGCTGGACATCAGCATGACCAGGAAGGCCAGGGCCGTCGTCAGCGCGCCCGTCAGCATCCCCGCCCCGAGCAGGTCGAAGGTGGCCTGAAGCGCCGCCTCCGGGCCGAGCCCCGCCCGCCGCTGCTCCGAGTAGCCGGACAGCAGGTGGATGGCGTAGTCCACGCCCAGCCCGAAGAGGAGAACGGGAAAGGTGAGGGCGAAGAGGGTGATCTCACCCCGCACCAGCGTCACGACGCCGAAGGTCCAGACGTTGCCCATCACGAGCGGGATGGCGGCCAGCGAGGGCAGGCCGACCCGCTCGAAGCCGATGATGAAGACGGCCAGGATCCCGAGGAAGCCGAGCACGGTCACCAGCACGAAATTGTTGAGGATCGCCTCGGACTCTTCCTTGAACATCACCGGCATGCCGGCGGTGGTGATCGTCACGTCGGGGTTGGCCAGGCGGGCCGCGTCCAGCTCCTCGTTCAGCCAGGCGATGAAGGGCCGCGCGTCGCCGATGGAGAGGATGTTCTTCGTCGCGACCACGTCGAAGGCCAGGGCCTCCCGCGAGGGGCTGAAGCGGTAGCGCGTCATGGGCAGGCCGACGCGCTCCTCGAGCTGCGCGTGCAGCGCGTCGGCGCGGCGCTGGAAGTCGGCGTCCGAGAGGCGCGCGCCCTGCTCGAGGGCGTCGGCGATCCCGTCCAGCAGCAGCGTCGCCCCGCCCAGGCTGCGCAGCATCTCGTCGGTGGAGCCCGGCAGCGGCGTGCTGCGCATCATCTGCTGAAGATCGGCGCTCAACGCCTCCATGAGCGGTCGCGTGTCCAGCTCGTTCTGCATCGTCAGCTGCGGCGGCCCGGACGATGGCCCCCGAGAGGTCCAGGTTCGCGGCGCCGCGCGACTGCACGGTCAGCACCGCGCCCGCCGGGCGGCTCTGCGAGGCCAGCGCCCGATCCATCAGGGCCAGGGCTCCCAGCGTGCTCGGATCGCGCAGCAGCGCGGCGAGCTGCTCCTCGTGGCGCTCCATCATCGAGGCCGCGTAGCGGAGATCGTCCTCCTGCATGTACAGCAGGCCGTGGTCCAGGAAGAAGTCCAGGGGCTGCTCCAGCACGACGTCGCGCACCTGATCGGGTCGAGCCCGCAGGCGCGCCTCGATCGCCTCGCCGACGGCCACCAGGCGCTCTGGCTCCCGGCCCTCCAGGAGCACGGTGATCGAGGAGATGGCCGCGAAGTTGTCCTGGAGATAACTCAGTTTCTGTGCGGTCGGGTCCTCGGTTCCCAGCAGATCCTTGAAGTTGGTCTTCACCTGCAACGTGGTGGTGATCGCCGCGGAGGCGATCGTCAGCAGCAGGCCCACCATGATCACGGCGTTCCCGTGGTGGACCGCCATCCGTGTCAGCAGGCGAAACAACGCGGTGCGCATGAGCTGACCTGCCTGCCTTCATCGGGGGGATAGATAGCCCAGTATAGGCTACTTTCGCCCCCGACTCAACCCCGCGCGGGCCCCGGCAGGACCGGCTCAGCGAGGCTGGCGCGCAGGTTCAAGAGGTCGATGTCCAGCGCCTCGCCCGCGGACAGCTCCAAGGTGGAGCTCTCCCCACGCTCGACCAGCCAGAACCAACCTTCGGCGTCCCGGCGGGCCTTGTCCCCGGACAGGTACCATCCGTCCATGAAGCGCGCCTTGTAGCGCGGGGCCTCACCAATATAGGTGCGGAACAGGGAGGGGAGGCTGGCGCGCAGGGCCAGCTCGCCGTCCATGCTCGGGCCCAGCACGTCCACCCTACCGTCCAGGCGCCGGCGGATGATCGCGGCCTCCACCCCGGGGAGCGGCCGCCCGAGAGAGCCCGGCCGATGCTGACCGGTCGCCGGGTTCGCGATGACGATGCCGCCGGTCTCCGCCTGCCCCCAGCACTCCCGCACGGGGAGCCCGAAGAGCTCGAAGCTGTAGACGCGCTCCAGCGGATCCAGCGGCGCCCCTTCGCTGGCGATCACGCGCAGGTTGGGTGGCGGCGAGGCGCCGGTGAGCCCGATGCCCTGCCGACGCATCGCGGCGATGGTCGCGTGGGTGGTGAACCAGACGTCCACCCCTTCCCGGCGCAGAATCTGCTGGGTGAAGGCCGGCGAGAGTCGCTCAGCCGCGACCAGGGCGGTCACGCCGTTGCTGAGCGGCGCCAGGACGGCGTGGAAGACGCCCGTGGCGGTGGTGGGGTCCAGCGTGCACCAGTAGACGTCGCCCGGCAGCAGGTCCAGCGCGAAGCCGCCCGCCAGGTGCTGTTGCACGACCATCCGATGCAGGTAGAGCCGGCCCGTGGGCTTGCCGGAGCTCCCCGCGGAGAAGCAGAGCAGGGCCGGGTCCTCCGAGTCCGTCACCGGAATGGTGAAGTCGGCCGGTACACGGCGGAACATCGCGTGCAGGTCGTGCCCGCCCAGCGGCAGCTCCGTCCCGGGCAGCATCCCGTCCTCGCCGACCAGCAGGATGTGGGCGAGGTCAGGGAGGCGGGACCGATGGGGCGCGATCTTCTCGGCGTAGATGGCGGGCGTCGTCACCAGCACCCGGATCCATCCGCGCGACAGGCAGCGGAGGAGGAAGGCTCCGTCGAAGTCGGGAGAGAGCGGGACCGCGACCGAGGCGTTCTTCAAGGTGCCGAGCAGCGCGACGTGCAGCTCAGGGACGCGCCCCAGCAGGATCCCGACGCGCTCCGCCGCGCCGACGCTCAGGCTCCGCAGCGTGTTGGCGAAGCGGTTGGTGCGCTCGGCGAGCTCGCCATAGGTCAGCTCGCGGCCGCTGCCGTCCTGGGCCAGCCACCGGATGGCGACGCGATCGTAACCACGGCCGGCCGCATGCCGATCCACCGCCTCATAGGCGATGTTCAGCCCTCGCCCGCCCGGAAGCCCTCGTACTGGGTTGGTCTCGACCATGATGTGCCTGTCGCTCCCAGGAGGTGCCGCCTGGCCTGGAAGAACGGTGTTCTGCTCTATAGCGCAGGCATAGAACCTTGAAAAGACCTGAGGCGCGCGGCGGGGGAGGGGATGCCCCATATCTGTTCAGGGTCTGGCCATCCAGATGGGGGCGACATCGATCAGGTTGGAGCAGGAACCTCGACGAGCCCCCGCAGCGTGTCGGGGATGTTTGGCCGCGTTCCTGCGAGCTGGGCGTAGAACTCCCCGGCTCCGCGCGTGAGCAGGTAGGGCTTCAGCTCCTCGGGCATCAACGTCAAGATGCTGCGGTTGTAGGCCGGCAGCAGATACCACGGCACGTTGAAATTCAGGTGGTGCTCAAAGTGGTAGTTGATGAAGAAGGGGCTGAACAGCGGCCAGAGCGGATACCTGTAGGTGCGCGAACGAAGCCAGGGATCCGGCTCGTGCCGCAGCGCGGACCCGTGCTCCTGCGCGATCTTCGTCAGGTTGAGCGCGGCGACGACGTTCCACCCCATGAGCAGGGCGAAAGAGGCCAGCCAGCCGAAGGCGAGGCCCAGGGCCACGGCGACCGCGATCCAGAAGCCCAGCGCCGCGCCGAAGCGCAGCGGGTTGAAGGCGTACTTGCCGGACGGGTTCACGACGAAGGCCGCCCCGGGCAGCACCGCCAGCATGGCGTACTTGCGGAAGAGGCGGGGCCCGTCGAGCGGATCCGGGTTCTGGGGATCATCGGCCTCGGTGGGGCGGAGGTGGTGGGTGATGTGGCCCTTCTCCCAGTGCAGGCGGTAGTTGGTGAAGACCAGGGCCGCCGCCACGTCGCCGATCGCGTGGTTCATCCGGCGGGAGCGCTCGGCGTCCGCGCCCAGCAGGAACATCGTGTGGCTGCACTCGTGGATGACCAGGATGAACAGGCTGAACAGCAGGCAGCCGAAGAGCACGGCGCCCAGCGGCACGTAGACCCACCAGGGCAGGACCTGCGCCAGGGCGCCCACGCCCACGAAGCCCGCGGCGACGCCCGCCAGACAGGTGAGGTTCAAGAGGTTGTGCCCCAGCGGCTTGCGCGAGCGCCAGTGATAGGCGTTCCCGGCCGCCGCCGCCTCTCGGAGCCACTTCGCCCTCGTCGTCGCCATCTCGCCTCCCCGTGAGCTCAGGACGCCCCCCGCGGCCCGGAGAGCTGCCGTAGCCGGAGGGGGATCCCTTGTCGAGGCGCCGCCTCGGAGATCAGCGGGCGGTCCAGGCGTCCGTGATCTCGCCGGTAATCGTCGCCGTGCGCGCCGGCTGGGCCAGCTCGAGCACGAAGTCGAAGCTGATGTACATCCCCGCCTCGTCCTCGCGGATCTCGGTCACGGTCAGCGTGCCGTCGGTCTCGGTCCAGGCCAGCGCGTCGTAGAGCTCGCCGTTGTCCAAGACCAGATCCGCCGTGCCGCCGGCGAACCAGTCGCAACCGCCGGTGCTCTCGTCGATATGGGAGAAGTCGCGGCAGACGTCGCCCGCTCGAATGCCGGCGTCCTTGCCCAGCAGGGAGAGGTTGTAGTAGTTCCAGCTCATGTCGTCCATGACGGTCACGATGCCGTGCTCGACGGCGCCCTCTGGCGTGTAGAAGGCGGGGCCGTCGGCGTAGTAGGAGTCCGCGACACGGCCGGTCGCGCCGTCCGAGGTCGTGATCTCCACCCAGGCCATCGAGCCGGGCGCGGAGCCGAGGCCACCTTTGTCGGCGCCGCGGCAGGCGGGGAGGAGGGTCGTGAGGCCGAGCAGGGCGAGGCGCATGAGGAGCTCCGGGAGCGTCCGCCCAGGATAGCGTGGGCGAGGCCACGTCGGAAAGAGGATCAGGCCGGCGCGATGGCGACCCGCGCGTCGTTGTAACAGGCGCCGTCGCCAAGATCGCTGAGCGTGTCCGGGATGAGCGCGTTGGCGGTGGCGCCATTCTCCGTGTGGCGCGCCCACAGGCCCTTGGGCAGCACGATCACCCCTGGGCGGACGGCGTCGCTGAGGGCCGCCCGCACCACGACAGCGCCAAGATCATTGTAAATCCGGACACTTGCGCGGTCGCTGACCGCCGCCGTCGCCGCGTCCTCGGGGTGGAGCAGGGCCGCGCTCGGCCGCGTCTGGAGCTGGCTGAAGGTGCTGCTGGTCTGCTCGCCCAGCGCCGGGGAGATGAGGGCGAGGGGGTAGCGGGCCGTCCCCGGATCTGGCTGGTAGCGGTAGAGCGACCCGTCCAGCTCCGGAGGAGCCAGGTGGGCGCGGCCGTCCGCGGTGCCCGGGAAGCTGTCCAGGAACTGCACGGGCACAGGCCCGGCCGGCGGGGTCGCGACGCCGTCCTGGGCGAGCTCGAGGGCGATCCGCGCGCCGTCCCTGGTCCCCGCCAGCACCGCCGCCGCCAGCGCGTCCTCGCCCCGCGGGTCGCCGGCTCGCGCCAGCCCGAGCCGGTCCAGCAGCGCCTCGAAGACCGCGTGGTTGGGCCGCGCCTCGCCCGCAGCGGGCGCCGCCGCCGACCAGCGTTGCATGGAGAGGGCGCCGTAGCCGCGCGCCAGATCGCCGTGCTCCAGGAAGGTGGTCGCCGGCAGCAGCAGGTCCGCGTAGCGGGCGGTGTCCGTCATCACCTGCTCGTGAACCAGCGTGAACAGGTCCTCGCGCAGCAGGCCCCGCCGCAAGCGCTCCTGGTCGGGCAGGGTGGACAGCGGGTTGCAGTTGAAGACGAAGAGCAGGCGCAGCGCGGGATCGGCCTCCAGGAGCGCGCGCCCGAGCTGGGACTGGTTGATGACCCGCGTCTCGGGCTCCGGCTCGTTGACCGCCTTGGAGGTGTCGATCTTCCAGGCGCCGGAGTTGCTCATCAGGTAGCCGCCGCCGCGAACGCCGAACGCGCCCGCGACCGCCGGCAGCGCCAGCACGGCCGCGACCGCCGACCCTCCGTTACGGTTGCGCTCCACCCCCCAGCCGCAGCGGATCACCGCCGGGCGGATCTCACGATAGAGCCGGTAGAGCGCGCGGATCGGCTCGACGGAGAGCCCGCACTCGGCCGCCGTCGCCTCCCAGGTCCAGGGCAGGGCGCGCTGGCGCAGCGTGTCTGCGCCCACGCTGTGCCGCGCGAGAAAGTCCAGGTCCGCGCCGCCCTCCTCGAAGAGGGCGCGGATCAGGCAAAGCGCCAGCGGCAGGTCCGTGCCCGGGCGCAGCGGCAGGTGCAGATCGGCGTCCTGGGCCAGCGGCGTGCGCCGAGGATCGACCACCACAAGCTTCGCCCCGGCGCGCCGCGCGGCCTTGATCGGCGGCAGCAGGTGGATGCCGCTGGCCGAGGGGTTGGCGCCCCACATCACGATCAGCCGGCTGTGCGCGAGATCCTGGGGAGCCACGCCGGGCATCTTCCCGTAGAGCAGTCGCTGCGCCTCGCCGGAGGGCGCGGCGCCGAGGGTGCGGGCCCGCCGCGAGGCGCCGCGGCGGTAGAAGAGCCGGTCGTCGGCGCTCCCCTGCGTCAGGTAGCCGTTGGAGCCGCCATAATTGCAGGGCACGATGCTCTCGCCGCCGTGCTGGTCGCGCGCGCTCGCCAGCGCCTGGGCCGCGCGATCCAGCGCCTCGTCCCAGGAGATGCGGCGGAACTGGCCGCTGCCCTTGGGCCCGTCGCGCAGCAGCGGGTAGAGCAGCCGCTCCGGGCCATAGAGGTGGTCCGGGAGGCGCTGCACCTTGGCGCAGATGAAGCCGGCGGTGAGCGGGTTGCGGCGGTCGCCGCGGACGCGGGTGACCCGCCCCTCCTGAACCGTCACGCTCAGCGTGCAGGCGTCGGGGCAGTCGAGGGGGCAGGCGGCCTTGTGCTCGGTGAGGTCGCTGAGCTGTGCTGGCATGGGGAGCTCCCGGGCTCGACCTATCCAGGGCCAGCCCCCGGCGCCCGCCCGCGCCTACTTGGCCGCGAGCTGCTCGGCGTCCTGCGGATAGAACTGCCGCAGCCACTGGCGATAGCGCAGGATCGGACCGTCGTTCACGAACAGCAGCGGCTGGTCCACGTAGCGTTTGTTCTCCCAGATCGGCACGTCCTGGTCCACCGTGGCGCGGAAGGTGTCGTGGTAGTTGCGGAGGATCATGTTCGCCAGGAAGGGGATGCGCAGCTTGCGCGCCGTGTGGCGCACGCGGATGTGGACGTGCTCCTCGTCGATGGGGGTGAACGAGCCGATGGTGCGGAAGTCGATGGTCAGCGGGCCCTGCTCGATGGTCTGCTTGACCAGCAGGAAGCCCAGGCCCACCTTGGTTGTATACGCGGGCGCCAGGATGGAGCCTTTGAAGCCGAAGGTCTTCAAGGTGACCTCCGTGACCATCTTCACGTGCATCAGCGGCCCATCCACCTCGGCCTCGGTCTCGGGGATGGTCTGGGTGAAGTCGTGGACGGCGGGCATGTGGGCGCAGTCCACGTCGTTCTCGGTCAGGTCATAGACGTGCGAACGAATCCGCCATTCATCCTGGCTCCAGGGCGTCCAGGCTCCCGGCTCCAGCTTCTCGTAGGTGGGGAAGGTCCACTGCGGCTCCTCGCCGGCCTCGTGGTGCCAGGCCAGCACCATCCCCGCCTCCTCGTGCACCGGCCACACGCGGATCTTCGCGCGCGCATGGACCTTGTCGGTGAACGGGATCGACGAACAACGCCCGGTGTCGCCGTCATAGCCCCACTTGTGGAAGGGGCAGTGCAGCCGCTCGCCGACGATCTTCCCGCCGTGCCCGAGGTGGGCGCCCAGGTGCGGGCAGTGCGCGTCGGCCACCCCCGCCACCCCGGACTGGGTCCGGTACAGCACGAGGTCGCGCCCGAAGTAGCGCGCGGGCTTGACCTGGCCCGGCGCGAGCTCATCGGACCAGGCGACCAGGAACCAGCCTCGCGGGAAGGGACTCGGCGGATGGGAGGACATCGGGACTCCTGCTGACGAACGTCAGCGAACAGCTTAGGGTGCGGCCCGATCGGGCGTCAACCGCGGAGAGTAAATAAACTGACGAATGTCAACGGATTGACCCTGCGGGCGAGATTCCGTGGGTGCCCGGCGCCGACCGCGATATGGAGCCCATGGGAGGTGCCCATGCGAAGCGCGATCTTTCTGACCCTCGGGCTCGTGGCCTGCGGCGAGAAGGTGAGCAGCGAGGAGGAGGCCGCGCTGGCCTGGCTCGGGCTCGAGCGCGCCATCGACAAGGCGCTCGATCTCGGGCTGCTGGGCTACTCTCAGGCCTCGTCCGCCAACATCGAGCCGCAGTCGTACACGGGGGACGTCTCGGGGACGATCACCGTCACGGGCCAGGTCGATCAAGGCGGCTCCGACAACAAGGGGCTTCGCCTGGACATCGCGCTCGAGGACTACGCCGACTTCGTCGATCTCGACGAGGATGACGATCGCGATCTCTCCGTGCTCTACGAGACGAACCCCGAGGACCCGCCCTACGCGGACCTCAAGCTGCGCGACATGCCGGACGGCACGCTCTCCGGCACCCTGCTGGGCGACGTGGCGATGGAGGGCGATCTCGAGGGCATCATCACCCTCTCGCTGACCATCGAGGGGCCGACGGAGAGCGACGGCGGCAGCGGCGCGCAGCGGGTAGACGGCGAGACCACGATCACCGGCACCGCGACAAACGATGGCGGCGGCGTCTACGAGATCGACCTGACGAGCTGAGCCATGCGCCCGACCGAGCTCATCGCCGAAGCCACGACCCCCGACGGGGCGCCCATGGCGCTGGTCCGCCAGAGCGGCGATCTGGTCGTCACCGTCCGCGGCGTGCCCTTGATGAGCAGCCGCGTTCACGGCTCGGAAGAGGCGATGGCGGAGCTGGCCATCGCGCCCGTTCGCCAGCGCGCCGGTCTGCGGGTCCTCGTCGGTGGCCTGGGCATGGGCTTCACCCTGCGCGCCGCCCTGGACGCCCTGGGCCCGGACGCCCGCGTGGTGGTCAGCGAGCTGATGCCCGCCCTGGTGGACTGGAACCGTGGCCCGCTGGGGCCGCTGGCGAAGCACCCGCTGGAGGACGGGCGCGCGACGCTGGTGCTGGGCGACGTGGGCGCGCTGCTGCGCGCGTCGAAGGCCGAGTTCGACGTGATCCTCATGGACGTGGACAACGGCCCGGAGGCGTTCACGACCGCGCAGAACGGCCGGCTCTATGCGCAGGCGGGCCTGGAGGCCATCCGCGCGGCGCTCAGGCCCGGCGGCGTGGTGGTCTTCTGGTCCGCCTTCGAGGCGCCGGGCTTCGAGGCGCGCCTGCGCGCCGTCGGGTTCCAGGCCGAGACCGTGCCGGTCCGCGCCCGCGGGAAGGTGAACAAGGGCTCGCGGCACGTGCTCTATGTGGGGCGGCTCACCCGTCGGTGAACAGGAAGGCCGATCCGGCATAGGCGCCGTTTTCCGCGTTGAACCAGGCGCCCAGCAGCAGGTCGGCGCGACCGTCGCCGTTCACGTCGCCCGCGCCCGCGACGCTGATCCCCAGCCCCTCGCTGGCGGCCGTGCCCAGGAAGATCGCGTCCTCGTCGCCCATGTACAGCGTGCCGCTCGCCGGCCCGTAGACCAGCGAGGCGGCGCCCGCGTCGGTCCCGCCGCCGTCGTAGCCCTGCCCACCGATCAGCAGATCGGCCATCCCGTCGGCGTCGACATCGCCCGCGATGTCCGGGCCGCGGCCGAGGAACTGGTTGGCCGAGCCGCCGTAGAGACGGCACTCCGCCTCCGTCGCGCTGCTGCTGCCGCTGGCCGCCGCGTCGCCCAGGAAGAGCCAGGCGCCGCCGCTGTAGGAGCCGCTCGGGCTGCTGAAGAAGGCGCTGACCAGGAGATCGTCGAACCCGTCGCCGTCCACGTCGCCGCGCCCGTTGACGCCGTTGCGGCTGAACTCGTCGGCGGCCCGCTCGCCGAGCAGCTTGCGGTCGGCGTCGTCCATGCTGAGATCGCCGCTCAGGGGGCCGTAAAAGACCCCTGCCGCTCCCGCGGCGTCGCCGGCGTCGTCGTCGCCGTGCGCCCCCACCACCAGATCCGGCGCGCCGTCCCCGTTGACGTCGCCCACGC
>CAZKWG010000066.1:0-17345 GCA_964556105.1 uncultured Enterobacterales bacterium
CCTCGCCCCAGGTGGTGGCCGGGACCGGCGGGCCGCCGATATGCTTGAAGATGCCCCCCAGCAGGACCGGCTTCCAGACGAGGGTGGCGCCGGTGCGGGCGGCGAGCGCCTCGATCTGGACGGAGGCCATCCAGGCGTAGGGGCAGACGACGTCGTAGAGGAAGGTGAGCTCCATGGGTTCGATCTATCCGGCGCGCGGGACTCAGGATAGGAGCAGACCATGAAGCGATCCGGCAAGCAGCCCCCGCCCGTCGACGACGACTCCGAGGAGAACGAGGAGGTCCTCGAGGACGAGGGGAGCCCATCAGGCGACGTCAGAATCGATAAATGGATGTGGGCGGCGCGCCTGTTCAAGACGCGCTCGCAGGCGGCAGAGGCCTGCGATGGCGGCCACGTCAAGGTGGGCGGCGCCAACGCCAAGCCGGCGCGCCCGGTGCGCCTGGGGGACCGGATCGAGGCGCGCACCCCCGGCGGCCCGCGCGTCGTCGTCGTGCTCGCGCTCTCCGGTCGTCGTGGACCGGCCGAGGAGGCGGCGAAGCTCTTCGAGGATCACAGCCCGCCGCCACCGCCGAAGGCGCCCCCGATCATGCGCTGGGAGCGGGGGGACGGCCGCGAGGGGCGTCCCACCAAACGCGACCGCCGCCAGCTCGACCGCTTCAAGGGCTGGTGAGTTCCGGGCGGGTGAGATCAGGGGCGGGTGAGCTCAGCCCAGGAGCAGGTCGCGCAGGCGGTCGGCGCCCATGGCCTTGAGCTCGTCCTGCGGCGCGCGGCGCAGCTTCGCCCACACCTTCTCGGGATCGGCCTCGGACTGCTTGATGGCCCGGTAGGCGCGCTCGGGCAGATCGAGCTCGCCGAAGCGGGTCTTCACCAGGGACCAGGCCTCTTTCTCACGCTTCTTGAGGAAGTCCTCGCGGGCGTCGATCAGCTCGCGCGCGGCGCGGTTCTGCCCGGCGTCCTTGAGCGCGCGCGCGGCCTTGTCCGTGAGCTGGCGCGCGGCCTGGATGGAGGGCTTCGGCGGCACCGGCGGCGCGCCCGGAGCGCGGACGGCGCGGAGCAGGGCGATCCACGGCGTCGGCAGGTGCGCGTTGGGATCGAGCTCCGACGCGGCGTTGGCCCTGGTGTCGGGCTGGGGAGCCGGCTCGCGCGCCCCGAGCTTTGAGACGAGCTGGCTCCGCAGATCGCTCACGTCGCGGGCCGCCGGGCGTAGACCTCGGCCACGAGGGCGCGGACCTCGTCCGAGGTCAGCGGCGCGCTCCCGGCGAGCTCATAGGCCCAGGCCAGGTTGCCCAGGCAGCGCTGAAGGGCGGCGTCCTGTTCGCGGCCGAGGCGTTGCAGCAGCGCCGCGCGCACGCGGACGTCGTTCTCGCAGCCCTGACGGCGCCGCGTAGGGTCCTCGGCGCGGACGGACTCAGGGACGTGTGGTTCAAGCCAGTCGAAGGGCATCGCTTCCTCCCGTCTGCTATGGTGTCGCGTCAGGACGGATCGCGCAAGGCGTCCGTCGCGCTGGGAGGGAGATGATCTCGTGGTGGTCGTGTTCGTTCGGCATGGCGAGCGTCGCAGGGGCGAGACGGACCCGGAGCTGACCAGCGCGGGGCGGCGCATGGCGTCGGAGACCGGCCGCTGGCTGGCGGCGCGCGGCTTCGCCCCTGGGCTCATCGTGCACACGCCGACCCAACGCACCCGGCAGACGGCGGAGGAGCTGGCCTCCGTGCTCGCGCCCAGCCCGATGCTGGTGGCGGCGGGAATGCCGGAGTCGGGAGCGGCCTGGGAGGCGCTGGTCGCCCCGCTGGCGCAGCGCCTGGGCGAGGACGCGCGGCTGCTCCTGGTCGGGCATCACCCCACCCTGCACTTCCTCGCGGACACCTTCGGGCCGCTGCCCACGCCGGTCCCGCGACACCACTTCGCCGCCGCGCTCGTGCTGGAGCCGGCGTACCCGGTCGGGGAGGGGGCCCGCTGGCGGTGCACGGCGGCCTGGCCTGGCCGCGCCGCGTGACCTCCCGCCACCCCCTTTGTCGGCGGCCCAGACCGCCAGGGTGAGGATGAAGAATGGAACGGCTCCCGGACATTGACGCGCTCTCGCAGCTCTACCTGTTTCGTGGGGTCCCCCCGAAGGCGCTGGCGGAGATCTGCAACCTGGCGCCGCCGGTGCGCTACGCCCCTGGCGACGTGCTGTTTCGGCAGGGAGATCCGGCCGACATGGCGCTTCTGCTGGTCGATGGGCGGCTGGTGGTCAGCGTCCGCGTCGGCGAGGTCATCCGCCAGGTGGGCGACATCAAGCCGGGCGAGATCGTGGGCGAGACGGCCCTGCTCAGCCCGAACGGCAAGCGCAGCGCGACCGTGGTGGCGGCCAGTCCGAGCACGGCGCTGAAGCTCTCCTGGTACATGCTCGAGCGTGCGCCGCTGAACCCCGGCATCGTCGCCCTGGAGCAGCACCTGCTGGGCGCGCTGGTGCGGCGGATCCGCAAGACCAATCAGGCGATTCAGGCGGAGTGGCGCTATCTCGGCGCCCCCCTGGCCGCCCCCGTCTCCAGCGCGGCACAGGCGGAGGCCCACAACGCCGCCGGCGTCGTCGCTCCTGCCTCGCGTCCTACCCTGCTCGGGCGCCTGCTCGGCCTGTTCGGAGAGATCGGATGAACCGCGAGCTCCTCCTCGACCGCGCCGCGCGACTGCTCGAGGCGCACCCCTTCCCTGGCGCAGATCCGAACGCGATGGTGGACCTGCTCAACCGCTGCCAGCCGCTGCGGCTGATGGACGGCGCGGAGCTCTGCCAGGAGGGTGAGCCCGGCGCCGCCCTCTTCTTCCTGGTGGAGGGCGCGGTGCAGGTCTGGAAGCGGGACGCCCGCGGGCAGCCCAAGGCGCTGGCCCGGCTGGACGCGCCGGCGCTGGTGGGCCACATGGCGGTGGTGGACGGATCGACCCGCTCCGCGACCTGCACGGCCATCGGCAGCGTGCGCGCGCTCCTCCTGGAGCGGCCGACCTGGGCGCTGATCATGGGCGAGGCGAGCCCCGCGGGGAGCTGCCTGCGCCGCCTCCTGCTCTCCAGCCTCTCCCAGCAGCTCTCCGCGACGAACCGCCAGCTCCGCACGCTGCTGGCGGGCACCGAGCTGGAGGAGGATCTGCCGGAGCTCGAGATAGAAGAGGTCGATCCGGCTGATCTCGAGGTGACGATCCGCCAGCCGCCGCCCTCGGTGGACCTGCCGCCCCCGCCGCCCCAGCACGTCCTCGACCAGCACGATCTCCAGGCCAGCATCTACGGTCAGGACTTCATGCCCGACGCCGCGAGCATCCTCAGCGAGGAGGATCTGCTCGAGGTGACGGGGATCCTGGAGGGCTGGAAGTCGCGTCGGAGCTGAGCCGCGCGCCTCAGGCGCACCAGGCCCCGGGCGGGGGCTGGCGCAAGGACAGGCAGGTCAGCGCGCCGTCGCCCTTGTGCAGCTCGGAGATGTCCAGCAAGACCACCGCGAGCCCGCGGGCCTGCAGGGTCTCGGCGAGCGCGGGCGCTCCGGCGCTGACCAGCACGCGGTCCGAGAGGGCGAGCACGTTGCCCCCGAGCGGCTCGTCGGTGAGCAGGACCTCGAGCCCGGCCTCGCGGAAGGGCCGCGGGTCGAGCGGGCCGCGCGTGAGGACCACCAGACCGGGCGTCACGAGGGTGATCGCGCTCTTCAGGTGCAGGCCCGCCTGGACCGGGACGGGGACGACCTCGAGCCCCAGCGGCGCGGCGTGCTCGGCGAGGGCGCGGGCTCCGTCAGCGTTGGTGCGCGCGGAGAGCCCGACGAAGAGCCTCTGGCCCACGCGCAGCACGTCGCCGCCGTCCAGGGTGGCGGGGGCTCGCATCGTGACGAGGGGCATCGCCTGCGCCAGCGCGTCGGCCACCGGGGCGACCTCCGGCCGGCGCGCTGGCGCACCAGGGCGCGTCGCCAGGGCCAGCGGCCCCAGCAACAGCGCGACGTCCTCTACATAGACGCAGTCGGGGCAGGATTCTTCAGCCGGCAGCGTGCGCACCGCGACGCCGGCCGCCTCCAAGGCGAGCGCGTAGGCCCGGTGCTGAGCCCGAGCCAGATCCACGTCGATTGGGGCGTCGTTCTCGCGCAGGCAGCGCGCGAGGCTGTCGGGGATGGCGCGCAGCCAGGCTCGCGCCGGGCTGGCGAAGCCCTGGCTCAAGGGCAGGTGTCGTTGGCGGCGCCCGGCGTGCCCAGCCCGAGCTCGTCGGTGTAGTCATCGCACTCGGCGATGGTGGAGCTCTGCGCGCACCAGTTGCCGAAGTCATCCCAGCTGCTGGAGTCGAGCTTCTCCGGGTCCAGACCGAGCGAGACGCCCTCGTCGAAGACCCAGGCCTCTTCGCGCCCGGTGACCTCCTGGAAGTCCAGGGTGGTGAGGACCTCGCCGTCCAGGACGATCTGGATCTGCGAGTCATCCGAGAGGCTGAAGTCGTCTCCCCAGAGCACGTCCGGCTCCAGGCAGCCGTTGCCGCTCTCGTCGTCCGTCTCGGCCAGGAGCAGGTAGTCACCTGGATAGAGCAGCACCGAGCCGGTGGGATCGTCGAAGGTGAAGTCCTTGGGGTCTTCATCCTCGTCGATGGTGCCCTTGTACCGGTTGATCGTCACGCCCGCCAGGTTGAGGATGTGGTCGGTGCGGTTGTAGAGCTCGAGGAAGTCGCCCGAGGAGGCGTAGTCGGGCTGGAGCTCGGTGATGATCACCTCGTTCGGGCCCGGCGTGGGGTCGTTCTCGACCGCGAAGGGATCGGTGGTCGCCGTGCTGTCCTCCGCGTAGCCGACGCCGCAGGCGAGCTCGACGATGACCTCCTCGTCCGAGGCGAAGTCGAGCTGGCTGTCCCAGGTCAGGCAGTGCTCCACGCCGTCCGGGCTGGTGCTGCGGTCGGAGAGGCGGTCGTCCTCGCCGTCGCCGTCGCAGTCGCCCTCCTCCAGCGAGATCTGCGACCAGGTCGCGCCGCCGTCCGAGGACCAGGAGGGCGCGACATAGGCGGCGAGGCTGTCGGGGTGGGAGAGCGTGTACTTGATGACGACGGGGCCGTCCTCCGGGGCGTCCGGGGTCTCGACGGCGACGGTGCAGCCCTCGGCGAGCGCCCCGCTGTTGTCGATAGTGACGCCGTCCACCTGGTCGGTGTCCCACAGCCCGCAGGCCGAGAAGCCGACGGCGCGCAGCGAGACGTTCTCGAAGGTGCCCTTGCCGAGGTCGGCCGCGCTGTCCCAGACGAAGTTGTTCTTGACGCCCTCCTCGGAGGACTCCAGGTTCTGGGTCGCCTCGGCGAGGGTCGCCACGGACCAGGTCTCGCCCTCATCCAGGCTGTAGCCGATGGTCAGGGTCGCGGGCTCGGCGTCGTCCTGGTAGAGCGTCGCGCGCAGCCGCACGTCGCCCGCGGGGGCCTCATCGCGCACGCTCAGGCTGGGGCGCCCGCAGAAGAAGGGCTTCGATTCCGGGACCTCACAGCTCGTGAGGCCGAAGGCGGCGATGAGCAACCAGGGAAGGGGACGGTTCATGGCGTCTCTCCATCTTCGTCAGCGGGCTTGACCCCAGCCGGATCTTCGGCGGCCGGATCTTCGGCGGGTGAGGCCTCCTCCGTCTCGGGGAGGGGCTCGCCCTCGGGGGAGAGCGCGTCCTCTTCGGCATCGCCCGTCTTCTTTGCCTTCTTCTTGTCTTTCTTCTCTTGCCTGGCCCGCTTCTTGGCCTCCTTGGGGTCCTCGGGCTCGTCGAGCGGGGCCTCGAGCGCGTCGGCGCCCTCGGTGCCCTCGGCGGGCTCGGCGCCCTCGGCGGGCTCGGCGCCCTCGGCGGGCTCGGCCGGCTCGGCGCTCGCTTCGTCCTTCTCTTTCTTCTCTTTCTTCGCCCGCTTGCGCGCCTTCTTGTCGTCTACGGGCTCGGCGCCCTCGACGGGCTCGGCGCCGTCAGCGGGCTCGGCGCCGTCAGCGGGCTCGGCGCCGTCAGCGGGCTCGGCGCCGTCAGCGGGCTCGAGTCCTTCGAGCGCCTTCGCTGCCTTCGCGGCGGCTTTCTCGGCCTTCCGCTCGGCGCGGCGCTCCTTGCCGCTCTTCTTCGTGGCGTCGGTCGGCTCTGCGGGGACGCCTTCGGGGTCGACCGGGATGGCGAGCGGCTCGCCGGTCTCGGAGACCTCGGCGCCGTCCGGCGTCGCGGGGGGCTCGGTGATCTCGGGCGCCGGCTCGGGGAAGCCGACGCGGCCCTCCTTGGCGGTGCGGAGCGGGAAGGGGTGCTCCTGCGGGTCGCCGACGGCCATCGTGATGCCGACGGTGCCGACCCAGTAGTAGCCCTTGCTGACGATCTGCCCGCCGAGGGGATAACCCTGGATGTACTCAGGGATGCTGTCGCCGTCGCTGTCCTGGATGAGGTCAGCGTTCTTCTGCTGGGCGCGCGGGACGAGGTAGTGGAACTGCCCGCCCATGTCGATGGTGACCGGACCCTTGGAGAGCGGCGGACGGTTGGCGAGGGGCGCGAGCTGGCCTGCCTCGAAGCCCAGGCCGGCGGTGGCGACGATGCGATCGCTGTCCATGTAGTTGGTCGCCCCCGTCTGGGCGGGGACCGGGGTGGGCACCCACTGGCCGCCCATGCGGACGCGCACCTGCATGTCCTGGACCGCGGGCTTCTTCAGGAAAGGCCCGGTGCTGAGCTGCATGCCCGCGCGGTAGCTCACGGTGTCCTTGAAGTTGGGCTCGCCGTAGTCGCGGCCCACGTTCAGGGCGAACTCCGTGCCCTCCAGGCTGTCGACCACGACCTCCATCGCGGGGGCGGTGGTCTCCCGGAAGGAGGACCACTGCGTCAACGTCGCGTCGGCGGTGAACTGGAAGCGGGGCGTGCTCTCCAGTCGGCCGAGGGCGTCGCGCATGTCGCCCGCGCCGGTGCGGATGCCGATCGCGCCCTGAGGCGGGTTGAAGAAGGCGTTCAGGCCAGCGATGTCCAGCGCGATCGGCTCCTCGAGGAGCTGCGACAGCAGCATCGTCTCGTCCTCGAGCTTGATCTGGCCCGTGACGGAGACGTCGGCGTGCACGTTCGTGCTGGCCAGCCAGGTGCCTCGCCAGCTCACGCCCACGGCGTGACGGGAGAGGCGGCTGAGCTTCTCCGGGTCGCGGCTGCGCGAGAGCACGCTGGCGTCGATGAGCAGGCCGCCGTTCAGGCGGATGTCCGGCGTGACCATCACGTCGAGCTGGTCGATGTCGGCCTGAACGCTGGCCTCGACGCTCTTGGCGTCGTCCTCGCTGGAGAAGGCCTCGATGTTGGCGTGGGTCGAGAGCGAGGCCTCCGCCTGGATGCCCGCCATCACCTGCGCGCCGGCGCCCAGGTACAAGCCCTGGATGGGGTGCAGCGAGAAGGCCGGGTTGACCGCGAAGCGGTTGTTGCGATCCGCGAACATCACGTAGTAGGGGATGCTCGGATCGGCGACGGAGACCTTGAGCAGCGCGTCGCTCGGCAGGTAGCCGGAGATGCCGAAGGCCAGGACGTGCCGGATGGGCAACACCAACCCGAACTGGATCCCGTTCGTGTAGAAGGGCGAGAGACCGGCCTCGGTCTCGATGCGGTAGTCCGTCCCGACGGGCCCGTAGTCCGGCGCGCCCAGGCTGTCCTGCAGCAGGCCATCGCCGTTCGTGTCGTAGACGATGCCCGAGAAGTCGCCGAGCATGGCCTGACCGAGCACCGGGGCCACGGCGAACGTGATGCGCCGCACCTGCCCGATCCCCGCGGGGTTGTAGTAGGGAGCGTAGGCGTCGTCCGCCAGCGCCGTGGACGCGCTCCCCATGGAGATGTTGGAGGGCCCCATCCCGATGAGGTCAGGGACGGAGGCGGACGCGGTCCCCCACAGCGAGGCGAGGCCAGCGAGCAGCAGCAGATTCATGGAGCTTCCGCGACAGGAGGAAGAGCAGAGAGAGCAGCAGGAGCGCGAGCGGACCGCTCAGCCGAGGACGTGCCGGGATCGATGACGCCATAATCGACCAGGAGGTCGAGAACGGTCGCGGCCAGCGAGAGCATCTCGTCGAGCGTGCCGCCGTCGATGAGGTCGTAGAGGTACCAGACGGCGCCTTCGCGGCCCTGAACGGGCGCCAGGAGGTCGGCCAGCGCCGGGTCGGCGAGCACCTTGATGGCGGAGCCCCACAGCTCCTCGTTCTCCAGGAGGTCGCGCGTCATCGCCTCGAGGTCGAGGTCAACCTCGCCGATGGCGTCGCTGAGGGTCCCGGCGAGATTGAGCAGGGTCTCGGGGTAGAGCCCGCTCTCCTGGTCCTGCATGCGCGACCCCAGGGTGCCGAGCAGCAGGTCGAGGTCAGCGGTGGGGTACTCTGGGTGGAGCAGCGCGCGCACCAGGTCGAGGGGCACGGTCGCGGCCACGGAGGCCTCACCGTCGCCATCGAGATCCTGTTCGCTGAGCAGCGTGAGGCCGAGCGACTGGACCGCCTGACCTGCCGGCGTCAGACGCCCAAGATCCGTGTCGATGAAGACGGGGATCATCGGCAGCAGGTTGGAGATCGTCCCCGCCTGGAGGGCCGCGACCGTCAGGCCGCGCGTTTCGTTGATGAGGTCGAGCTCGAGCAGGATCTCCGCCACGGGCAGCAGGTCGGCCACGTTGATGACCTGATGGGCGGCGTAGACGACGGCCATCAGCACGCCGGTCGTCTTGGGCGTCAGCTCGACGAAGGCCTGGGCCGGCGGGAGGGCGTCGTTGAGCAGATCGCAGATCGCGACCGTCGAGTCCTCCGAGCAGATGGGCTCGATCAGGTCGGCCATCTGCGAGACCAGCTCCGTCGGGTCCTCGCCGGAGAGGTAGACGCTGTCCAGCACGTCCAGCACCAGCTCGAGCAGCGTGGTGGGCTCGCTCTCGCCGGGGAGCGTCAGCTCCATCGTGAGCATGCTGAGATCGCCGGTGAGATCCTCGGTGGCGGCCAGGAGCTCGTCCAGGACGTTCGTGCCGTCCCAGCCGACGTTCTGCCCCGCGCTGTTGGTGGTGAAGACGGCCACCAGCTCATCCGGGATGTAGTCGAAGGCGTTCAGCCCGGAGCGGTCCTCGTCGCGCCAGATCCCGGCGATGGGGCGCGCCACGGCGGCGAGCAGGTTGTCGTTGTCCGGGTTCGGGTCCTGATCGCCGTCGCCGTCGATGTCGTCGTCGAGCAGCGGCACGACATAGGGCAGGAGCTGCTCCAGCGGCGAGCTGGTCTCGCCGGTGCGCACGTCCAGGAGCAGCCTGCCCAGCGACACGACGTCATTGCCCGGCCGCAGCTTGTCCGCGTTGAGCGTGCTCGTGGCGACCAGCACCTCGGCGGTGCTCTGCAGCATGGCGACCCGCTGCTCGGAGGTCGTGCCGTTCGTCACGCCGTCCAGCACCACGCCCAGCTCGGTCGGGACCTCGGTGTCCAGCAGCAGCAAGGTCAGGCGGGGGACGCTGCAGGCGCCCCGATCCGCCCGCTCTTCGCAGGCCACCATCTCCGCGGTCGCCTCGCGGGCGATGCCGATGCCCGGACCCACCAGCCCGGCGTCCACCGCCTCGGTGAAGAGACCGGCGGCCTGGGAGAGCGGCTTCTCCTCCGAGGAGAGCAGGCGGGCGGCGATCTCCAGCCCGCCTACCACATCGAAGGTCACCAGCGTCTCGTTCATCGCCCCGAGCAGGGAGGAGACGTCCTCGCTCGTCGCCAGATAGGTCACCATCGGCGAGAGCTCGTCGAAGGCGCCGTACTGGTTGAAGCAGGCGAAGACGGTGAGCACCTCGTCCCCGTCCTGGAAGCCGTCCATCAGGTTGGCCTCGAAGCAGGGGCCGGTCCCGGTCGTGGGCTCCGCGCGATCGGCGCCGTTCAAGCCCGGCTCTGGGACGCAGGCGCCCCCCATGAGCCCGGCCAGGGAGACGAAGAGGAGCGGTCGCGGTACACTCGTGCGCATGGTCGGCTTCCTAACCGAGCGAGCCTAACACCTCCTGCCCCCTGGACACCAGCGTTCATGAGCGTCCCAGTTCGATTCCTCGTCGGCAGACAGCTGTACCTGCGCCCCCTCGAGGCGAGCGACATGCCCGCCTGCCAGGTCTGGATCAACGATCCGGAGATCCGACCCTTCATCGCCAACGTGCGCCCGATGGACGCCGTCGCGGAGGCCGGCTGGCACGCGAGCCACGACCGGCGACCGCTGCCAGCCGAGATCCACCTGGGGATCGTGCTTGACGAGGGCGACCAGCTCATCGGGACGACGGGCTTTGTCCGCCTGGACTGGCTGAATCGCACCGGCACCACCGGCACGCTGATCGGGGACGCTCGCTGCTGGGGAAAGGGCTACGGCACCGAGGCGAAGGCGCTCATCCTGGAGTACGCCTTCCTGACCTTGAACCTCCATCGGGTGCAGTCCGAGGTGGTCGCCTACAACGAGCGCAGCGCGCGTCACCTGCTGCGCAACGGCTTCGTGAAGGAGGGCGTGCGACGCGAGGCGATCTTCCGGCAGGGGCGCTACCACGACGTCGTGGACTTCGGGATCCTGCGCGAGGACTGGGAGCGGTCGCGCCTGGTCTGACCTAGGCGCCCAGCTTCTCGAAGACGAAGTGCAGGAAGCGGAAGGGCGCCTCCGCCTCTTGCGGCGTGAAGCGCACCTCGAGGCGCCAGGGCTCGGGGCTCGGCTCGACGCCCGGCGCGTTGCCCGCGGCCACGCGGCGGCGGGGGAGGACGAAGCGGTTGGGCTCGCTGGCCAGCAGGCGGGCGATGCGGGCTGGCTCCACCGGGGTGCTCTCGTGGAAGTCCAGGATGAGCCGCACCTTCAGCCAGTGGACGCGCTGAATGCCCAGCTCGCGGCAGCGCGCCTTGGCCTCGGCGACCCAGCCCAGGTTGAGCACCTCGGGCGGCGGTCGGCCGAAGCGGTCCTCCCAGGCGTCGAGCAGCTCGCGCACCTGGTCCACCGTGCGGGTGAGCGCGAGGCGGCGGTACTCCGTGAGGCGCTCCTCGAGCTCGGGCACGTAGCTCTCGGGCAGCAGGGCCGGCAGCGGGATCTCGATCTCCGGGTCGATGCGGTGGCGGGCCAGATCGCCGTGGACCTCGGCGACGGCCTCCTCGAGCAGCTCGAGGTAGGTGTCCAGGCCGACCGCCTCGATCTGGCCGTGCTGCTCCTGGCCGAGCAGGTTGCCGGCGCCGCGCAGCTCGAGATCGGCGTTGGCGATGGCGAAGCCCGCGCCGAGCTCGGTGTTCTCCTGCAGGACCTGCAGGCGGCGCATCGCCTCGCCGGAGAGCCCGGCGTCCGGGATGAGCAGCGTGCAGTGCCCGCGCACGGCCCCGCGCCCCACCCGCCCGCGGAGCTGGTAGAGCTGGGCGAGGCCGAGCTGGTCGGCGCGCTCGACGATCATCGTGTTGACGTTCGGCATGTCGATGCCGCTCTCGATGATCGACGTGCAGACCAGCACGTTGATCTTGTGCCGCAGGAAGTCGATGAGCACATCCTCCAGCTTCGCCGCGTCCATCTGGCCGTGCGCCCAGGAGACGCGCGCCTCCGGCACCAGCGCCTGGATGCGCGCCGCCACGCCGTCGAGCCCGACCACCCGGTTGTGGACGTAGAAGACCTGACCGCCGCGCTGCAGCTCGAAGAGGATCTCCTCGCGGATGTGCGCCTCGTTGTAGCGGGCGACGCGGGTGCGGATGGCCTGGCGCTCGGCGGGCGGGGTGGCGATGACGCTGACCTTGCGCAGCCCGGCCATGGCCATGTGCAGGGTGCGCGGGATGGGCGTGGCGCTCATGGAGAGCACGTCCACGTCCAGCGCGAGCTTTTTGAGCTTCTCCTTCTGCTTGACGCCGAAGCGGTGCTCCTCGTCCACCACCACCAGCCCGAGCTTCTTGAAGCGCAGCGTGCGCCCGAGCACGGCGGTGGTGCCCACCACGATGTCCACCCGGCCCGAGCCGAGGCGCGCCAGCACGTCGGCGGTCTCGGCGGGCGTGCGCAGGCGGCTGAGCAGCTCCACCTCGACGGGCAGGTCGGCGAAGCGCGCCTTGAAGCTCTCACAGTGCTGGTAGGCCAGCACCGTGGTCGGGCAGAGCACGACGACCTGATAGCCGTCCAGCACGACGCGCATGGCGGCGCGCATGGCGACCTCGGTCTTGCCGAAGCCGACGTCGCCGATGACCAGGCGGTCCATCGGCTCCGGGCGCGCCAGGTCGTCGAGCACGTCGCGGATCGCCGCCTCCTGATCGGGGGTCTCGACGTAGGCGAAGGTCTGCTCGAACTGCTGATAGAGCTCGGGCAGGCCCTCGTAGGCGTGGCTCTTCGCCACCGTGCGCAGCGCGTGGGCGCGCAGCAGCTCGCCCGCCATGGCGAGCACCCGATCCTTGACCTTGGACTTGCGCTTCGCCCAGGAGTCGCCGCCCAGGCGGTCCAGCTTCGGATCGGCGTCGCCGCCCACGGCCTGGTAGCGGGCCAGCTCATCGAGGCGCATCACCGGCAGGTAGAGCCTGTCGCCGTCCTTGTAGGTGACGATGACGAAGTCCTGCTCCAGCTTCTCCTTTGGGCGCTCGAAGCCCCAGACCTCCTCGGTCACCTGCACCGGCAGCCGCGCGAGGCCGACGAAGCGCCCAATACCATGGCGCGAGTGGACAACGAAATCGCCGGCCTTGAGCTGGGCGAAGGAGGTGACCGCCGCCTCGCGCAGGGTCTTCGTCGGCTTCGTGTGCGTGCGCTGGCCGAAGAGCTCGTCGCCGGTGACGATGGCCAGCCGCGAGTGGGCGGCGTGGAAGCCGCGGGTCAGGTCGCCGACCCACAGGCCGGGGACGCCGGGGGGAGGCAGCTCGCCGGGCGGGAGCGTTCGCGGCCGCAGACGGTGTGGGTCGAGCAGGGCGCGGAGCCGCTCGGCGCGGGCCTGAGACTCGACGGCGAAGACGAGCTGCCAGCCCTCGTCCAGCCAGCCGCGCATGCGCTCGGCCACCGGCGCGAGCTCGCCCGTGCCGACGCGCAGCAGGGTGTTGTCGCGGGCGCCGAGCTGCGGCGCGTCCGGGGCGAAGGCCTCCAGGCGCAGCGCGCGCTGAAGCCCGCTCTGGACCTCGGCGGCGCGGACATATCGTTCGTCCGGGCTGGTCAGCGGGCGCTCGTCCGGGTCCTCGGCGTCCCAGCGCGTCTCGATGAGGCGCTCGAAGCGGATCAGCTCGTCGTTCACCTTGTCGGCGTCGACCACCACCACGTCGCGGGCGTAGCCCAGCGGGCTCACCAGCGGGTGCAGGGCGGGCAGGTAGTCCTCGGCGCCCGGGAACCAGAGGCCCTCGCGGAGATCCTCCAGCACGCGCCGCCGCCGCTTCTGCCCGCCGCCCGCCGCCTCCACCCCGGCCATCAGGCGCTCGGCGGCCCGGCTGAGCGCGGCGGGGGTGAGCAGGGCCTCGCGGGAGGGGAGCACGCGGAGGCGCGCCAGCGGTTTGCCCGACGAGCGGCCCGATCTGGGGTCCAGGGGGCGGATGTCCTCGATCTCCTCGTCGAAGAGGCCCACCCGGAAGGGCTCGTTGCGGCCGGCGGGCCACAGATCGATGAGCTCGCCGCGCGCCGAGAACGTCCCGGGCTCGTCGCAGGCGCTGGCGGCGAGGTAGCCCCAGTCGCTGAGCTGGCGCAGGAAGGCGCGCCGGTCCAGGGTCTGGCCCGGCCGCAGCTCCGCCCGGTGGGCGCGCAGGATCTCCTGGGGGAGGACCCGGTGCATGAGCGCGCGGGCGGTGGCGACGACGATGGCCTGGGCGCCGCGCTCCAGCAGGTCGAGAGCGACGAGGCGCTGACGGGGCACGCCCGGGTGGGGGGAGAGGCCCTCATAGGGGCGGACGTCGTCGGCGGGGAAGAGCGCTACCGGCGGGCCATTGGGGAGGTAGAACTCCAGCTCCTGGGCGAGCCGCGTGGCCTCCTCGGAGCCTGGGCAGACGACCAGCAGGGGCAGGCGACCGGAGCGTTCGCCCGGCTCGCCGCGCACGATCGCCGCGAGCGCCCACGCCGGAGCGCCGCCCGCGAGCCCCGAGAGCACCGCATGCTGCCGGGCGAGGCTGGGGATCTGCTGGAGGAAGGCCTCGACTGGAGCGGTCGGCAGGCTCAGGGGGCGGCCGGGGAGCTGGTGGCGGCCTCTTCCGAGCGGGCGCCGCGGGCGGCGAGGATGCGCTGCAGGCGGTCGTCATAGAGGAAGTACAGGGCCGCGGTCATCCAGAACTCGTAGAGGGAGCGCAGCCCCTCGGCGATGAACCAGGCGACGGCCATGGCGGCGCGGCTGGGCTCGGCCTGGCCGGTGACGCTGGAGACGAGGGCCTGCACCTGGCCGAAGAGGTCGAGGATGCCGAAGCCCACATAGATCGTGAGCCAGGGCAGCAGGAGCAGGAAGATGGTCCGCCGCCGGCCGCGCGTCAGGCGCTTGCTGCGGTCGAGGGGCCAGGGCTCCTTCTCCATACACAGCACGGGCACCACGAAGGCGTACATCTGGAAGAACAGGATTCCCGGCAGGATGATCAGCTGCAGACCGAACTGCACGCTCAACTGGACGACCAGATACCAGAAAAACATACGCCCGTAGCGCGCCAGCGAGAAGTTCAGCGCCTGATAGAGCGTGCCCGGATCGCCCTCCTGGGTCCGCTTGCCGGCGAAGACCGCGCTGGCGGTGAACAGCGGCCCCACGATGGCCGAGACCGCGAGCAGCGCGCCCATCTGGTAGAACACCAGCTTGATGAGCGCCGCCTGCCCGCCCGCGGCGGAGGGAGCGGCCTCGATGGACTCGCCGATGAAGTGCAGCGGGACATAGGCCCCGGCGTACAGCGCGACGGCGACAGCGGTGACGGTGGGGTGCGCCACCATCGCGCGCCACCCGGCGGCGAGGGCGCCAGCGGCGCTGAGGCCAGGGACAGGCTTGGAACTCATGTCGGCCGTGTAACGGCGGGTTCGCACCCCAGCAAGGCGTTATCATGGGGGCCGGAGCGAAGCTGTGAGCCTGCCACCGAGCCTGGACATCAACGCGACCCTGGGCAGGCTCTTCGCGGAGCGTCCGCTCGACCTCGCCGATCTCGAGGCCGTGCGCCTCGTCCTGCGTGGAAACTCGGTGATCGACTGGAACCGCGTCCACTTCAACACGCGCGAGGACGTGGACCGCTTCCTGAGGCTCCATCTGGTCGAGCCGAACGACCCGGACGACATGCGCCGCATGCGTCGCGTCCATCAGGAGGCCATCACCTATCTCTGCGAGCACCTGCAGCTCAGCTTCCCGGACAGCCTGGCCAACCCCGAGGACCCGCGCGACGTCTTCCTGGCCGCCAGCCAGACCGGCGGCTTCCGCCGCCAGCAGATCCTGGCCTGCGTGATCCTCAAGCTCATCCACGTCATCAACCACATGGAGGCCGCGGAGCTGCGCTTCTACACGCCGCGCTCCGAGGCCGAGCTGGGCACGCTGGCTGAGGCGCGCATCCTGGACGCCCTCTCCGATCTCCGCCGCGCGGGCTTCCCGCTCGCCGAGGTCTACGGCAGCCGCAAGGAGCGCCACAGCGTCATCACCAAGCTGCTGGCCAAGCGCGAGACCACCGCCGCCACGGTCTTCGACAAGCTGCGCTTCCGCCTCGTCACCGAGCGGCCGGAGCACATCGTCGCGGTCATGTCCTGGCTGGTCAACCACCTCTTCCCGTTCAACTACACCATCCCCGGTCAGAGCCACAACAACCTGGTGCGGCTTGACCGGCTGCTGCGCTCCGACGACTACGCCCACCTCGTGGACAAGCTGCAGAGCTGGTCGGTCGAGGACGACGACTTCATCCCGGAGGAGAACCCGTTCTCGGGCTCGACCTACCGGATGGTCAACTTCATCGTCGATTTTCCCGTCCGCGTAGACGGCGCCGTCGAGCACCACACCGTGGAGCGCTTCGGCCGCGTCGTCTTCGTCCTGGTCGAGTTCCAGGTGATGGACGAGGCCACCGCGCTGCTGAACGAAGAGGGCGAGAACGCCCACGATCTGTACAAGGAGCGGCAGCGCGTGATCGTGTCCAAGCGCCTCAAGAAGGGCGCGCGCTGGAAGACCGACGCAGGGAAGCGCGGGCCTAACCGCCGTACTTGACGCTGCATCCGTAGGGCTGGCTGCTGCTCGCGGCGACCGGCCGCCCGCCGGCGAGGTCGGAGAGCGCGGCGTCCACGAAGTTGCGCGGCTCCTTGCCGTCGAGCTTGCCGAGCGGGGCGTTGTCCAGCGCGCCCGCGTAGACCAGCGTGCCGCTCGGGTCGATCACGTACATGTGCGGTGTGGTCTTGGCCCCGTAGGCGCGGCCGACGCTGCCGTCCTCGTCGAGCAGGATCGGGTGCGCCATGCCCCAGTCCTTCGCCGCCTGCTGGTTGGTCTCGACCCCGGCGCCCTGCTTGCCCGGGGCGCCCGAGTTGATCGCCAGCCAGACCACGCCCTTGCCCATGACGCTGGCCGCCTGGCCCTTCAGCGGGCCGTCGGCGTGCGCGTACTTCACGAAGGGACAACCGGGGTTGAACCACTCCAGCACGACCGTCTTGCCGGCGAAGTCGCGCAGGCTGACCTTGTTGCCAGCCAGATCGGGAAGCGTGAAGTCCGGCGCCTTCTGGCCCGGCTTCGCGGCGACGGTCTGCGCGTTCGCGGGGCTCGCGCTGAGCGTGGAGGTCGAGGGCGCACAGGCGGCGAGGAGCAGGGTGAGGGCGAGCGCGCGCATGACGGGTTCTCCTGGTTCTGAGGTGCGTACGGGGGAGCTCGTTCAGGGGAGATCGGCAGGGGGCGCCGGGACGCGGATCTCGATCCACCGAGGCCCGCTCTTCGTCTCGACGCGCAGCACGCCGCTGGCGTCCGCCATGAGCTGGGACGGGTCCAGGGTCAAGGTGAGCGTGAGGCCCGTCTCGTCCGGCTCCAGGCGCACATCGGGCAGGGCCGGGAGCAGCGCCTGGCTGGGGAAGAAGTCGGCGCGGGTCCAGCCGTCGAAGCGGATGACCCGCTGGGGCGCGGCCTTCGTGCCCTGCCAGCGCTCGCTGGCGCCCAGGTTGACCGCGGGGACCGGCAGGCGGTCGAGCCAGGGGTCCAGCGCCTCGCTGCGCTTGGAGGTCGCGACGGTCCCCACGGGCAGATCGAAGGTGCCCTCGGAGACGCCGCGGATGCAGGCCTCCTTGCAGGCCAGCCAGGTCGTGCTCCAGGCCACCCGCACGCGCTCGCCCGTGCGGAGCTGCGCGCGCGGCGTGAGCTCGGTGAGCAGCACGATCTCCTCATGGTAGCCGAAATTGGCGATTCCACCCGGCAGATCGAAGCGGTCGGGGCCCGGATAGCGCAGGGGGCCGGCGACCACCCCAGGGCCCGGCGCCAGCTCCACCGTCGTGGCCAGCCCGCTGTCGCCGGGGTTCTCCCAGTAGATGTGCCAGCCGGGCGCGATGACGTAGCGCAGGCCGAG
>CAZKWG010000067.1:0-17310 GCA_964556105.1 uncultured Enterobacterales bacterium
GCTGGCCCGCCTGCTAGGTCGGCTGGGTCCCGCGGGGGCGCTGGGCGCCTCCTCCCTTCGCTGGCGCCCCGCGCGCAGCGGGCTCTCGGCGGGGGCCGTCCTGGTCAGCGTGGCCCTGGTGGGCGGCGCCGCCACCCTGGGTCAAGGGATCGCCGTAGAGATTGATCGCTGGACGGACAAGGCGCTCTCCTGGGATCTCTACGTCACGCGTGTCGGCGGCTTCTCGGCGGAGGATCTGGCGGACATCCGCGCTACGCCGGGCGTCGAGCGGGCGGGCACGGTCACCGTCCGCCCCCTGCGCGTGACCGTCTCCGGCAGCGGGCGCGCCATGCCGATCTCGGCGATGGCCGTAGACGCGTCGGTCTGGCGCAGCGAGACCCCGGTGGAGCTCGTGCCCGGCAGCCCGGTGAGCGCCGTGGAGGCCATGGACGCGCTGCAGGCCCCGGACGCGGCGCTGGTGACCAGCGTCGTCGCCGCGCAGCTCGGGGTGGGGCCGGGCGACGTCCTCCTGGTCGAGGGGCGTCAGGGGCAGGCGAAGCTTCGCGTCGTGGCGGAGTTCGTGGACTACACGCAGAACGGCTACACCGTGCTGGTCGGATCGGCCTTCGCGACCGAGGTGCTGGGCACCACGCGCGTCGACGCCGTGGCCGTGAGCGTGGACGCGGGCGTCGCCCCGGCGGCGGTCGAGGCCGCCCTGGAGGCGCGCACCGGCGTGCTGGTCGAGACCCGCGACGGGCTGCGGGCGCAGGTCAGCGCCCTGGCCAGCGCCGTGCTCCTCTCGCTGGACCTCATCGCCTGGCTCTCCGGCGGCGTGGGCCTGCTCTCGGTGGGCGCGGCGCTCGCCCAGAGCGCCTTCGAGCGGCGGCGCGATCTCGCGGCCCTGAGCGCGCTCGGCGCGACGCGCGGCCAGCGTGTGGCCATCGTCGTCGTCGAGGGCGTGGTCACCGCCGCCATCGGCGCGGTGGGCGGGGTGGTGGTGGGCGCGGCGCTCGGCAAGGTCTTCGCCGACGCGACCACCACGCTGGGGATCGTCCTGGTCTATCATCCGCCTTGGAAGGCGCTCTTCGGCGCCGCGGCCGCCTCGCTGGTCGCCGCCGTGATCGCCGCCTGGATCCCGGCGCGCCGCGTCTCGGCCGTCCCCGCGAGCGAGGCGCTGCGGGCGGAGTGAAGCCAGGGACGGAGGCCCTGCCCCTGCCGCTCCCGTGACGGGCGCGTCTCGTCATGGCAGACTGTTCGGGCGATGCATCTACAGCTTCGACTCCTGGGACCGCTGAAGGTCTCCGTGGCAGATGAGCCGCTTCAGGCCGATTACGACCGCGGTCTGCTGCTGCTCGCCTGGCTGAGCATCCGTTCGGGTGAGCCCCAGCGGCGGGAGGCGCTGGCGGAGCTGCTCTGGCCAGACGAGCCCGAGGGCGTGGGGAGGCGCCGCCTGCGCGAGGTGCTCTACCGGCTGCGGCGTGGGCTGCGCGAGGACGAGCGCGCGGAGCCGCTCCTCGTGGTGGAGCGCGACAGCATCGCCCTCCACCCGGAGGGCGACTGGAGCTCCGATCTGCAGGCCTTCGACGGGGCGCTCCGCGGGGTCTCCGAGCACGATCACCGCGCCCTGCAGGCCTGCCCTGCCTGTCTCGGGCGCCTCGAGCTGGCCTGCGGCGTCTACCGGGGCGATCTGCTGGCCGAGGAGCGTGTGCCCTCGGAGGGGCTGGGCGAGCGCGTCATGCGGGAGCGGAGCCTCCGGCGGGAGGCGGTCCTCGCGGCGCTCGGCGCCCTGGGAGATCAGGCCCTCGCGCGCCAGGCCTGGGCGGAGGCGCGGTCCTGGGCGGAGCGCGCCGCGGCCATCGACCCCGACGACGAGCGGGGCCTGCGCGTCCGTATGTCGGCGTTGAACGGGGAGGGTCGGCGTCCCGAGGCCCTGCGGAGCTATGAGGCGCTGGTGGAGCGTCGGGAGGGGGCGGGTCAGCCCGCGCCGGAGGACGAGACGGAGGAGCTCTACCAGGCCCTGCTTCATGGCGAGGAGATCCGCCCGGCGCCGGGCCCCAGGGTCGGCTTCGTGCCCGCGCCCGTCTCGCCGTTGATCGGTCGGGCGGTCGAGGTGGAGCGCGCAGAGGAGCTCCTCTCGCGGGCCAGCGTCCGCATGGTGACCGTGACGGGGCTGGGCGGCGTGGGCAAGACGCGCCTCGCGCTGGAGGTGGCCAGCCGCCTGGAGCGCGCCTTCGCCGACGGGGTCTGGTTCGTGGCCGCGCAGGAGACCTCGACCGCCGCCGAGCTCGCGCTGGCCGTGCTCGCCACGCTGCGCGTCCGGCCGGGTGGGGTAGGATCGGAGCTGGACAGTCTGATCGACTGGGTCCGCCCTCGCCAGATCCTGCTCGTGTTGGACAACCTCGAGCAGAACGCGGGCGCGGCGCTGGTCATCGACGCCCTGCTGCGCGCCTCCCCTGGGCTCCGGGTGCTGGCGACCAGCCGCGTCCTGCTGGGTCTACGGGCAGAGCATCTGCTGGTGCTCGGCGGCCTCGCGTCCGGGCCGGCGGTCGAGCTGTGGCTGCAGCGCGCCCGCCAGCTCCGCCCGGACCTGGTCGCAGACATGGGCGCGATCTCCGAGATCTGCGAGGTGCTGGGCGGGCTTCCGCTGGCCATCGAGTTCACGGCCGCCGCCCGCGAGGCCTGCGCCACCGTGCGCGCCAGCCTGGGGGACGGGCTTCGTCTGGTCGGCCCCTTCGTGGATCTCCCCGCCCACCAGCGCAGCATGCGCCTCATCCTCGAGGCCAGCGTCGGGCGCCTGGACCCGCAGGACGCGCGACACCTGGGTCTGCTCGCGGTCTTCCGCGGCGCCTTCCTCCCGGAGGACGCCTGGGCGGTGTGCGGCGTGCCGGGCGCGGGGCTGGAGCGCCTCCTCCATCACTCCCTGGTCGGTCCTGCGCCGGGCGGGCGGCATCAGCTCCACCCCATCGTCGCGGCCTTCGCCAGGGAGATCGCGGTCGATCGCTCCGCTGCCCAGGTGGCGCACCGTCGCTGGTTCCTCGACCCCGCGCGTGCATCGACGCCCGCCGACTGGGCGCAGGAGCTGCCCGATGTGCGCGCCGCCTGGCAGAGCGCCCTGGAGGCCGAGGATCTGGCGCTGCTCGCCGAGCGCGCCTACGCGCTCCAGGAGCTCGCCGACCGGCGCGGCTGGATGATCGAGGGTCTGCGCTGGTTCGAGGACGCCGCCGAGCGCCTTCGAGCCAGACACCTGGCCTCCGCGGCGGCCCGGCGCTGCCTGGCCTGCGCCGGCGCGCTGGCCTACAACGTCGGCCGCAGGGCGCAGAGCGAGGCCTGGCTGCGCGAGGCGGCGTCTCTGGCCCGCGCGGCCGACGACGGGGACGACCTGGGCTTCGCCCTCAAGGAGCTGGGATTCGTGCTGCGCAACGTGGGCCGTCCCGCCGAGGCGCTGCCCCTCCTCGAGGAGGCGATGGGGGTCTTCGCGGCCAGGGGCGACGCCCTCGCCGAGACCGGCGCGCGCTGCGACCGCGGCGCGGCGCGCTACGAGGCGGGTGATCTCCCCGGCGCTACGCAGGACCTCGAGCAGGTGGTCCGCGCGTTTCTGGACCACGACCTGCCGCTGCGCGCGGCTGGCGCCAGCTACCGCCTGGCCCTCTGTGAGGTGCTGCGCGGCGACGAGCGCGCGGGCATTCAGCGGCTGCTGGAGGCCCTGCGCACCCAGCGCCGTCACGGCGCGCACACGGTCAGCGACACGCTGGGCGGGCTGGCCATCGTCTGCCTGATGGCGGGCCGCTACCCCGAGGCCCGGCGCTATGCCCGGGAGGCGGCGCAAGGCTACCGCAGGACGCACTTCTTCTCGGGCGTGGCGGCCATGCTCCTCTGGGAGTCCGTCGCGACGATCGCCATGGGTCGGCCCGCGGAGGCGCGCGCCTCCCTCCTCGAGGGGCTGGACCTGGCGCTGGGCCTGGAGGGCGCCGCGCCGCTCCTGCGGAGCGCGGTCGCGCTCGCCTGGTTCGTCGTCGGGTCGGATGCGGGCTTCGCGGCGCAGCTCATCGCCACCGTGGACCATCGGGACCTGCCCGCGGGGGAGCTGCGCCGGATCCTCGATCCGCTGCGCGGGCGCGTGGCCTCCGCCGCGCCCCTCGCGTCCCCGGCCCTCTCCCCGGAGCAGCTGCGCGGCGCCGTGCTGGGCTGGCGAGCGAAGGTGATCTGAGCCCACCCCTGGGCAATGGGCTATGAATTCTCATGACCGAAGACACCGCCCTGGCCCCCGGCTACGACTTCAAAGGCGACACCTTTGATCTGAACGACGCGGGCGATCGCGACATCGTCTGCTTCATGCTCAGCCAGGCGCTGTACGGCGAGGCGACGGGCGTGTACTGCGGCAAGTCGCTCTACGCGGCCGTCAGCCTGGAGGCGGCGCGCTTCTACCTGCGGCAGGCGCGCCAGGAGCTGAACCACCTCGAGCTCTTCGCCGACGTCTTCCGCATCCTCGGGCTCCAGCCTCAGCCGGCCCACTGGGTGGTCAAGCTGTTGTCCTCGCACAACAACTACTACCCGTTGAAGGTCTTCATGGAGCACGCCATCGGCGAGGGGCTGGTGCTGGACATCTTCAAGGATGTCCTTCTTCAGACGCTGCCCGATGACGACGAGCGGGTGCCGGAGATCAAGAAGCGCCTGCGCGTTGTGGTCAAAGAGGAGATGGAGCACGTCGCCTGGGGCGAGAAGGAGACGCGGCGCCTGCTGGCCGAGCGCCCCCGCCTGCGCACGCCGATGTACGGGCTGCTGGAGATCCAGCTCGCGCTGCTGCCCTTCATCGTCCGCGCCTTCGAGAGCCGCATCTCCGGGCACAGGGTGCTGCGGCACCTGCCGGCCTTCGTCGCCTACACCCGCGAGCGGGTCTGGGGGCAGGCGGTCTCGCTGGGGCTGGCGCCAGCCGAGCGGCCGGGCGCCGTCCGGCGGCTGGGCGCGATGATCTGGGGCGCGAGCCTGTTCCTGCGCAGCCAGCTCAGCCGCTCCCAGTCACGACTGGAGAAGATCTACCTGAGCGAGCTCGGCTTTCAGCGGCCCTGAGGAGCCCTATGCGCCTTTACACCTGGACCCTCGGTCTGCTCCTCCTCGCCTGCGCGACCCCGTCCGGGGCGAGAGCGCCGGAGGTCTCGGGCCCGCGCAGCCAGGCCCCGGACGGCTTCTGGCAGACCTGGGGCGACGGCAAGGCCGAGCTGAGCGGCTACAGCCTGAAGCAGGCCCGCTACGGCGAGGTGCGCAGCGGCGAGGCCGTCCTGATCTTCGTCACCGAGACGTTCACCGACGCGCAGCGGGTGAAGTCCGACGGCGGGCACAAGGACGAGTACCCGGTGATGAAGCTGAACGACAGCCGTCACTTCCTCACCGGCATCTACGACTACCGCACGATGAACAGCGCCTGGGTGCGCCTGGACGGCGGCGCGCCGCTGGGGCAGGCCGCCAAGATCAGCAACTCCGTCCAGGAGTGGTGTGGTCACGCGTGGTTACAACTCCTGGTGGATCCGGGGCGCTACCGGCTCTCCCAGCACAGCTACTTCGACGGCGAGGGCGACCGCGACACCGAGGGGCGGGTGCCCGAGGGCGCGCTCTTCGGGGACGTGCTGCCCATCCTGGTGCGCGGCCTGGCCGGGGAGCTGCTCGCGCCGGGCCAGTCCAAGACCTTCCCCTACCTGGGCACGCTGCTGGACGCGCGCTTCACCCACAAGGATCCGGCCTGGGGCCAGGCCACGCTCTCGCGCTCGGCCGCCGCCGCGCCCGCCCCGGGGACGGAGATCCCCGCCTGGACCTGGACGCTGGCGGTAGACGGCGGCCTGACCAGCACCTGGCTCGTCGAGGAGGCTGCGCCCCACCGCCTGCTCGGCTGGGCGCGCTCGGACGGCGAGGAGGCGCGCCTGACCGGGACGACGCGCACGAGCTACTGGACGCAGAACCGGGAAGGGGATGAGGCGCTTCGCGCGGCGTTGGGCCTGAAGCCGCTGAGCTGGGCGGGACCATGACCCGCAACCCTTTCATGGCGCGCCTGCACCACCGTCGCGACCCCGCGCCACAGGAGAACCTATGCCCAGCTTTCAGCGCGTCTATCCGGACCTCGAGGGTGGAGGGTGGACGATCCGTCGCGGTGTGCCGTCATCGCAGGCGGAGACGCTGCGGCTCATGGTCGGCATCGACGGGTCGACGATCCGGGTGAGCGCGCCGTCGGTGGACCCCGATCGCGTGCTGTCCGTCGAGCTCCGTGAGCGGATGAAGCCGCAGGAGTTCGCGCGGGACCTGGCGCGGGACGTGCTCGTGCCGCTGCAGCTGGCGCTGGACAGCCGGGTCTCGGCGCAGGCCGTCCATGACGAGCTGGCGGTCGGCTGGGCCGGGGTGGATCAGCGCAATTCGGGACGGCGGACGGACGTGGCGCTGCTGGTCGGCGTGGCGGTCGCCGGCGGTGTGGGAGCGGCGGCGCTGTACATGGCCTACCAGGCCGGGAAGCGCGAGGGCAGGAGGGAGGCCGAGGACGAGCAGATGCGCAGCTCGGCGGGGACGTACGGGCCCCACAAGTCCAAGGTCACCACGCTGGCCGAGATCGCGCCGCCGCTGTGGGTGGCCGAGCTGACGACCGTGACCCGGCGCTGGCTCGTCGCCGCCGACGCCACCGCTATCCTCTCGGTGGACGCCGGGGAGGCGCCGCTGGGCGTCGAGGCGCGGACGCCGGCGGCGATGGTCGTCGTGACCTTGCCGGCCGACCTCCGCTGAGGCCAGGGACAGGAGCGGCGAGCCGGGCTCGGCGATTTACGCCGCCAGCGTCTGCTCCAGCCGCGCGTAGCTCGCCTCCATCCCGGTGGTCATGCCCGTCCCGAGGATGAAGTCGCGCAGCTCCTTGCTCGGGTAGGTGATGATCAGGCTCATCAGCGTCCCGTCCTGCAGCGGCGTGAGCGTCAGCTCGTTCTGCGTGGCGGGGCCGGGCGTGCCGATCATCTGCTCGGTCGTCACGGCGCGGTAGGGCGGGGCGGACTCCAGGAGCTCGCCCTCGAAGCCGAACCGTTGCGACCCGTCGTCGCTCTCCCAGGCGTACTGGTAGCGCTCGCCCACGGTGGTCGCGATCTCGCACACGGGCATCGTCCACCCGTCGGGACCGAGCATCCAGCGCCGCATGAGCGCCGGGTCGTGGTGGGCGCGCCAGACCTGGATGACGCTGCCGCGGATCAGCCGGGTGATGCGCACCTGGGTGTCGCTGAGGAGCTGCGCCTCCGTCCCGCGGCTCGCCACGAAGGCGGCGAGATCGGCCAGCACCGCGTCGGTCTGGCTCATGGCCGACTTCATGCCCTCCACCATGCCCATGTTCACGAGCTGCTCCATGGCCTCCAGGCTGGGGAAGGTGGTCACGGTGCGGCAGCGCGAGCCCGACGGCGTGGACTCGAAGTGGAAGGCCATGCGCATGGTCGGCATGGCCGGGTTGGGGGCGCCCGAGGCGTCGCCGAAGCCGTCCTCCACCTCGAAGCGGCGGCGCGGCTCGACGGCGAGGAAGCGGAACCACCCGTGGGAGACGGTCCCGTCCGGCCCGGTCATGTAGTAGCGGGAGCGGCCGCCGACCGCCATGTCGTGCTGGACGAAGGTGGCGGGCCACTGCTCCGGCCCCCAGAAGCGCTCGAGCTGCCGCGGGTCGGCATACGCGTCCCAGAGCCGCTCCACCGGCACCGGGTAGTCGCCGACGAGGGTGAGCGTGAGGTCCTGCGGGTTCGAGGTGACGTTCGTGATGGGCATTCTACACCTTGGGGAAAGGATTTTCGGCGAGGACGGCGTCGAGCTGACTGAAGCGGGAGATCCACAACTGCTCGAGCTGAGACAGGAGCGCGCGCGCAACGGCGAGCCGCTCCGGGTTGCAGTGGACGATGCGCTCGCGACCCTGGGCCTGCCTGGTCACGAGCCCAGCCTCCTCGAGCACGGCGACGTGCTTGTGCACCGCCGCGAAGGACATGTCGTAGCGGGAGGCCAGCGTGGAGATGGAGGCTGGCTGGTCTGAGAGCAGGCGCGCCAGGATGTCGCGCCGCGTGGCGTCGGCCAGGGCGCGGAAGAGCCGATCGATGTCGGCGTCGGGGAGCGGAAGATGTGTAACCATATGGTTATACGATAACGAGGGGCCCTCGGACGCGCAAGGGGCGTCGCGCAGGGAAAGAGCTGCGAGAGACCGTCCTCCGAGGCGTCCGGGCTTTCGCGTTGGGCGACCTTCCTCGGGCGGAAGGTAGACAGATCGGCCTCGCCATGCGATCGATCCGGCATGGCCACGGTCGAGTTCACGCGCAACCTGCTCCGCTTCTTCCCCTCGCTGGCGCCCGTCTCGGTGGACGCCGGCACGGTGGCGGAGCTGGTCGCGCGTCTGGAGATCGCCCACCCTGGCCTGCGCGCCTACCTGCTCGACGAGCGCGGGCGCCTGCGCAAGCACGTCAACATCTACGTGGAGTCCGATCCGGTCCATGACCGCAACGGGCTCGGTGACCCGCTCGGGCCGGACGCGCGCGTCTACATCGCGCAGGCCCTCTCTGGAGGCTGAGATGCAGCAGACCCTCTTGCTCGGGACCCGCAAGGGTCTCGTGATCCTCGGTCGCGACGCGCAGGGCGCCTGGCGCCAGCGCGGCCTCGCCCACGCGGGCGCGCCGATCTCGGCCGTGCTCCTGGACGAGCGGACCGGCAGCCTCTGGGTCGGGCTCGACCACGGGCACTGGGGCGCCAAGCTCTCCCGCTCGCGCGACGGCGGCCAGACCTGGGAGGAGATCGCGGCGCCGGCCTACCCGGAGGGCAGCGAGGTCAAGGAGGGCAAGCCCGCGACCCTGGAGTACATCTGGGCGCTGGCGGCCGGCGGCCCGGACCAGCCCGGTCGGCTGTGGGCGGGGACCAACCCCGGCGGCCTGTTCCGCAGCGACGATGACGGGCAGAGCTGGACGCTGGTGGACGCGCTGTGGAACAACCCCTGGCGGAAGGGCTGGTTCGGCGGCGGGCGCGACACGCCGGGGATCCACTCCATCGTCCTCGACCCGCGGGACTCGCGCCGGATCTTCATCGCCGTCTCCTGCGCCGGGGTCTTCGAGAGCCAGGACGACGGCCAGAGCTGGGCGGTGCGCAACAAGGGCCTCCGCGCGGACTTTCTGCCCGACCCCACCTCGGAGATGGGCCAGGACCCGCACCTGATCGCCGCCTGCCCGGCGCACCCGGACGTGCTCTGGCAGCAGAACCACTGCGGCGTGTTCCGCAGCGTCGATGGTGGCCAGCTGTGGACGGAGATCTCGCAGCCCGAGGGCCCGGCGCGCTTCGGATTCGCAGTGGCGGCCCACCCGACGAACCCCGAGGTGGCCTGGCTGGTGCCGGCGGTCTCGGATGAGGTGCGCAACGCCATCGGCGGGGCGATGGTCGTCTGCAAGACGGAGGACGGCGGCCGGAGCTGGCGCGAGCTGCGGCGGGGCCTTCCGCAGGAGCTGTGCTTCGACCTGGTCTATCGCCATGGGCTGGACATCGACGGCGACACGCTGGCCTTCGGCAGCACCACCGGCAACCTCTTCGTCAGCGAGGACGGCGGCGAGACCTGGCAGGCCGTCACGCACCACCTGCCGCCGGTCTACGTCGTGAAGCTCACGCGCGGGCTCAACTGAGCCATCACGCGGGTCTGCGCCCTCTTCGCCGGGCCCGGGCGGGCGGAGATCGACGCCGCGCACACGGCGACGGTTGTTCAGGTAAGATACGCGCATGTCACGCGCATCCGTGCTGATTCTGCTCGTCGCGTGTCGGATCCCTCCGGTGAAGCTGGACACGGAGGGCTCCGACGGAGGGCATGAGACGGGGCTGATCGGGCGAGATGACACCGACAGCGGAGAGATCTCGGAGGACGCCTGCTTCTCGGCGGACGCGCCCTGGCTCTCCACCACGACGGGCTGCGTCACGGGCGCCCCGTTCGCTTATGGCGAGGCCTTTCTGGGCCTGCCCTATGCCCGTCCGCCGACCGGCGCGCGGCGCTTCCTGCCGCCGGAGCCCGTCACCCCCTGGTCGCTGCCGTTGGCCGCCGAGACCCTGGGCGAGCCCTGCCTGCAGACCTATGACAGCGCCGACGGCGCGCACCTGGACGGGGAGGGCGACGAGGACTGCCTGACCTTGAACGTCTGGAGGCCCGAGGACGCCGCCGGGCTGCCGCTGGTCTTCTTCGTGCACGGCGGCAACTTCCTGAACGGCTCGGGCGGGGTGCCGGACCTCGCGCTCGATCCGTCCCTTGCGCGCGACGCGGTGGTGGTGACGCACAACGCGCGCCTCGGGCCCTTCGGCTACCTCGCGCACCCCGGGCTCAGCGCGGCGAGCAAGGCGGGGGTCTCCGGCAACCAGGGCGTGCTCGACACGCTGCTGGCGCTGCGCTGGGCGCACGACAACGCCGAGGCCCTGGGGGCGGATCCCGATCGTGTGCTGCTGGTCGGCCAGGAGTCGGGCGGGCTGGTGGCCTGCACGCTGCTGTTCAGCCCGCTCAGCGAGGGCCTCTTCGACGCCGTCATGCTCCAGAGCGCGCCGTGCGGCCTGCTCCAGCGCCCGCTCTCCGACATCGATCCATCGTCGGCGTTCCGCAGCGCGGAGGACGCGGGCGAGGCGCTGGCCGACGCCCTGAGCTGCACCGGGACGGACGCGGAGGAGGTCGCCTGCCTCCAGGATCGTCCGGCGTCCGGCGTGCTCGAGATGCTCAGCGCCCGGCCCGCGCCGCTGATGGAGGGGGTCCCCTGGGAGCCCACCGTGGACGGCTACGTGCTGCCGGACACCCCGCAGGCGCTGCTGGCGGCGGGCTCGCTGCGCCAGGTGCCCATCTTCGCCGGGGTGAACGCCGATGAGGGCTCGCTCTACGCCGACGAGATCGGCGCCGATGAGATCTCCGAGTTCACCATGTTCCTGGCCTTCTCCAAGCTGATGGAGGAGGCCGGCGCGGACCCGGACGGGCTGTCGGACGAGGTCTACACCAGCGCGCGCTACGGGAGCCCGTCCGCGGCCTTTATCGCTTTCTACGGCGATTTCGTCCACACCTGCCCCACGCGCAGCTTCCTGCGGGCCGCCTCGCAGCTGAACCAGGACGTCTACGCCTACACGTTCACCCACACGCCCTCGTTCACGTCGCCTGAGCTCGGCGCGTTCACCGGGGCGGAGCTGCCCTTCCTCTTCGGCACGCGCGCCGACGCCTACCAGGGCAGCGAGGCGCTGATCAGCGCCTGGCTCCAGTCCGCCTGGCTGTGGTCGCTGGACGCGCCGCCGATGGTCATCGGGGTCGGCGAGTGGCCGGACTTCGAGGGCGAGGACTGGGTGCTCTTCGGGGACGCCTCGGACCCGGGCACGGACGACGACCCCTACGAGGACGTCTGCGACGCCATCGATCTCACGGGCTGGCAGGTCTACTGAGCGCCGTCCGCGCCCAGGGCGGCGCGCTCGTGGTGATCCATCACGCCATCGGGGTCCAGGTGGACGATGGGGTCGCAGTCGGGGAGGGCGGCGCAGAGCGCGGCCTCGATCTCGTCGGCGATCTCGTGGGCGTCGCGTAGCGCCATGTCCGGCGGGAGCACCACGTGCACCTGCACGAAGCGGCGCGGCCCGGCCCGGCGGGTGCGCAGATCGTGGTAGCCGAGGATGCGCCCGCGGAAGCGCTCGAGCACGCCCAGCGTGATCTCCTGCTCCTCCTGGGAGAAGGGCCTGTCCATGAGCTCGCCGATGGCGCTGATGGCGATCGGCGCGATCTCGCGGGCCATCCAGACGCAGACGACGAGGCTGGCGACGGCGTCGGCGCGTCCGTCCCCCGTCGCCCAGCTCGCCCCGAGGCCGACCAGCACCGCGCCGCCGGTCAGCAGGTCCATCCGGTAATGGGTCGCGTCCGCCAGCAGCACGAGGGAGCCCGTCTGGTCGGCCGCGCGCTGCAGTCCGCGGGCGAGCAGGAACGAGCAGAACATCGATCCCACCATCACCAGCATCGCCGGCCCGACCAGAGGCATGGGCGCCTCGCCGAGGAGCCGCAGCACCGCCCCGCGCGCGATCCACGCCACCACCAGCGAGAGGAACACCGCCTGGCCCAGCCCCGCCAGGCCCTCCGCCTTGCCGTGTCCGTAGGGGTGGCCGTCATCGGGCGGCGCCGCCGCGGCGCGCACGAGCACCAGGTTCATCCCCGAGACCAGCGCGTCGGTCAACGCGTCCGCCGCCGAGGCCCCCACGGCGTTGGAGTCGCTGAGCGCCGCGGCGACCGTCTTGACGACGCCCAGCGCCAGCGTGCCCAGGATCGCGCGTCGAAGCGCGCGCGTTGCGAGATCGGTGCGCTCGGACATGTGCGCCGCCTGTAACGCGTCGGTGGACCCTCTGCAGCGACCGCTCAGGCGCGCCGCGTTAGCCAGGAGCTCCGCGGAGGTCCGATGCGCCCTGTTCTGCGACAGCTCCTCTCCCTGCTCGAGCTCGAGCGCATCGAGGTCGACATCTTCCGCGGCCAGAGCCAGGATCTGGGCTGGGGCGCGGTCTTCGGCGGTCAGGTCGTCGGCCAGGCGCTCTCGGCCGCCGCGCAGACCGTGCCGGCCGACCGCCCGGTCCACTCTCTGCACGCGTACTTCCTGCGGCAGGGCGACGTGCGCGCCCCCATCCTCTACACGGTGGACCGCATCCGCGACGGCCGCTCCTTCACGACGCGCCGCGTGGTCGCCGTGCAGCACGGCCAGGCGATCCTGAGCCTATCGGCGTCATTTCAGCTCGAGGAGCCCGGCTTCGACCATCACGCGCCCATGCCGAGCGTGCCCGGCCCCGACGGCCTGCTCTCCGAGGGCGAGCTGGCGGCGCGCCTCTCCGAGCGCATCCCCGAGCCGATGCGCGCCCTGGTCCTGGCCGAGCGCCCCATCGAGATCCGCCCGGTCAACCCGCTGAACCCGCTGCGGCCCGACCGGCGCCCTCCCGTCAAGCACGTCTGGATGCGCGTGCCGGACCCGCTCCCCGACGCCCCCGCCCTCCACCGCTACCTGATGGCCTACGCGTCGGACTTCCACCTGCTGCTCACCGCGCTTCAGCCCCACGGCATCTCCTGGCTCACCCCAGGGATGCAGGTCGCCAGCCTGGACCACGCCATGTGGTTCCACCGCCCCTTCCGCATGGACGACTGGCTGCTCCACACCATGGAGAGCCCCTCGGCCAGCGGCGGTCGCGGCCTGGTTCGAGGCCAGTTCTTCGACGCCCAGGGCAACCTGGTGGCGAGCACCTGCCAGGAGGGGCTGATGCGGAACCACGACGCGGGGGCGGCTAGCTGATCTAGCCGTGTCCGTGCCCGTGGCCATGTTCGTGGCCATGATCGTGGTCGGGCGTGTGGACATGCGGTCGCGACAGCGGGCCCATCAGGACGGGGAGCCCCCCGCGGAGCACGGCTTCAACGCCCAGCGCCCCCAGCAAGGCGAGCGCCACCCACTGGGTCGTGGTCCCCGACGCCTCGACGACGTCGTGCAGCGCCGGGACCGGCAGCGACCAGGTCCGCGAGAGCGCCGCCAGCCCGAGCGAGGCCAGCAGCAGGGCGGCGCCGTGACGCAGCGCCACACGGCGTCCACGAAGCGCCGAGAGGCTCGAGGAGTCGCGGACGCTGAGGGTAGACGCCGTGAGCACCGCCGCGAGGGTGGCGTCGACGCCCAGCCCCTTGTGCAGGAGCACCGCGGCGACCGGCGTGATCCCCACCGCGCCCAGCCCGAAGAGCGGCGCCAGGACGGCCGCCAGCGGGACGGTCAGCCAGGGAGACAGCCCCGCCAGCGCCGCCGCGGGGAGCAGCGCCTCCAGCACGCCGGCCAGGCCCAGGCCCAGGAGCAGCTGCCCCACCTGCGCGTCCACCAGCGCGCGCAGGCTGGACAGCATGTCGGCCCTCGCGGGCGCGCCTGGGGACGAGGCCTCTCCAGGGCTCGCCTCGCGGCGGAGGCCGCTGACGCTGATCCGGCCGATGAGCTGCATCAGGAGGCCAGAGAGGCCTCGAACGACGAGAAACGGCGCACCGAGCGGCGCGAGGGTGGCCAGCAGCCCGAGGGTGAGCCCCTTGCCCAGGCTCCCCGCCGCCGTCGCGGGGGAGCCATGACGCTTCGCGGCCAGCCCATGGAGCGCCGCGAGCCCGAGCACGCCCGCCAGCAGCGCCGGCGCCATCGTGAGCACCAGCCCGAGCAGCGTGGCCTCCACCGTCAGCTCGTCCAGCTCCAGTCGGTGCAGCGGCCAGGCCTGGTTCATCGCCACGATCGCCAGCCCGCCCAGCAGCGCGCCCACCCCGGAGCCGCGGCGGCTGGTCGGCCTGGGCGCCCAGACGAAGTGCAGCAGCGTGCCTGCCGTAAAACATTGGAGCAGGCTGAGCATCGCGCCAGAGGCGTCCAGCAGCTCGCGCGCCCCCACCCAGCCGAGCAGCTCCGCCAGCGCCGTGTAGCCCAGCAGCAGCAGCGCCAGCGTCGCGCCATGAGGTCGGGCCGCCCGCCACACCGCCAGGCTGAGCGGGACCGTGTGGATGACGACCGCCCAGGACAGCGCGTGACCGGCGTCGTTGTCCTCCGGCGCGGCGAGCATGGCGCCGTCCACCAGCGCGTGCGCGCCGAGCCCGGCCACCGCCGCCAGCCCGAGGATGCGGATCCCGCCGAGATCGCAGATCGAGGGCAGGGCCAGACCCGCCGCCGCCGCCAGCAGCGCCAGCCAGCCCAGCGACTCCACCCCGTGCGGCAGGACGTGCAGCAGGACGGTGCCCAGCACGGCGACGGCGGCGAAGGCGTCGGCGCCCGAGGCCAGCGCCCCGCTGCGGCTCAGCGGCCGGTCCAGCAGGGGCGCCACCCCGATGGCCGCGAGGCTGAGGAGGAGCGTGAGCACCTGGAGAGCTAACGCGAAAGCCGCCGCGCCGCTCAGCCGCGGGGATCGGCCAGGGCAGCCTGCAGGTCCGCGAGCAGCGCGTCTATCTGTGCCCGGTGGGTGCGGAAGGAGAGCACGCAGACGCGAATCACGAAGATGGTGGCGCCGTCGTCGGGGTCGGGCACGGTCACGCCGGTCAAAAAAACCCGCTGGCGCTGCACGATCCGCGAGAGCAGCCGCCGGTTGAAGGCGTCCCACGCGTCGGGCGCCAGGCGCGCCGGCTGGGCGCGGAAGGCGAAGAGGGAGAGCATGGGCCGGTCGAGCAGGCGGATCTCGGGCAGCGCCGCCACGCGCTCGGCTGCCTCCTGGGCCAGGTCCAGCTTCTCGTCCAGCGCCGCGCGGAAGGCGCCCGCCCCGTGCATCTTCAGCGGCAGCCAGACCCGCAGGCCGCGCGCCGGCCGGCTCAGCTCCGGCCCGAAGTCGGCGAAGTCCCAGCGATCGGGGTCCGTCTGCGAGGCGGGCAGGTAGGAGGCCGAGACGGCGAAGGCCCGCTGCAGGCGCTCGCGGTCGCGGACGATCAGGCAGCCGGTCCCGTAGGGCAGGAACAGCCCCTTGTGCGGGTCGAGGGCGATGGAGTCCGAGCGCCCGATGCCCGCCATCACCTGCCGACCGCGCTCGGTGAGCAGGAAGCCGCCGCCATAGGCCGCGTCGACGTGCAGCCAGAGGCCCTCTGCCGCGCACAGCGCCCCGAGCGCGTCCAGATCGTCCACCGCCCCCACCGGCGTGCTCCCCGCCTGGGCCACCACGAGGAAGGGCCGCAGCCCGGCGGCGCGATCGGCGGCGATGGCGGCCTCGAGCGCGCCCAGATCCAGCCGGAAGCGCCGATCGGTGGGCAGCGCGCGCACGGCGTCAACCGGAAAGCCCGCCACCCGCGCCGCCTTCAGCACCGAGTGGTGCGCCTGGGCCGACGTGTAGATGCGCCCGCTCAGGAAGTCCGGCGGCAGCAGCGCCTCGCGCGCCGCCACCACCCCGCCCAGGTTGGCCATCGACCCGCCCGAGGTCATCAGCCCCGCCGCCTCCGCCGGGTAGCCCGCCAGATCGGCGAGCCAGCGGATCACGTTCGTCTCGAGCTGCACCAGCCCTGGCGCCGGCATCCACAGGCCCGTGTAGCGGTTGGTGACGTCGGCGATGAGGTCGGCCAGCGCCGTGGCCAGCAGCCCTCCCCCTGGGATATACGCCAGGTATCCCGGAGAGGCCGGGTTCAGGCTGACCGGGATCACCCGCTCCATCAGCATCCCCAGCAGGCGGCGGTAGGGCGTGCCCTCCTCGGGCAGGGGCTCGACCAGGGCGCGGGCCAGCTTGTGGCTGCCGTCCAGGCGGTGCGTCGGCTGCTGGGGCAGGGAGTCGATGAACGGAACTAGTTTATCTAGTGTGTTCTCGACCAGCGCGCGGAAGGCGGCGCCATCGAGCTCGAGCGGCTGTTCGGCAGGTCGGGAGGGCATCGTCTCCCGATATCCCGGCGGGTGGCTCCCCCGCCCTTTACGCGCCGTCTGGCCTTCTGTAGTCTGGGCGAAGCGGAGGCATCATGCGGCTCGACATCTCCATCCTCGTCCTGATCTTCGGGAAGTTCTGCCATCCGGATCCGGACGACACGGCCGAGACCGGCGAGACCGGCGGCTCGGACACCGTCATCGTCACCGCCGACGACCCCCAGGGCTGGGAGAACAGCCGCGACGACGAGGGCGAGGGCGGCCCCTGCGCCGGTCAGGCCCGCGCGGGCGAGGGCTCGCTCTGCCTGAGCATCCCCGACCCGACGGACGAGACCAGCCCCGCTTATGGCTGGTCGATCAGCCAGGACTTCGGTCTGCTGAGCGACCTGGACGCGATGAGCTTCGACTTCTGGCGCGGCGCCGAGAGCGACGCCTACGGGCACTTCACCCCTGCCGTCGTCGTCTACGTGCAGGAGCCCGGCGAGGACGACACCACGGCGCTGATCTGGGAGGGCGCCTACAACGGCTACGCCTCCTACACGGACTCCGTGGCGGAGGACGTCTGGCTGAGCGACGATCTCAGCGCGGACTTCTTCTGGCAGTACGACGACGGCGTGGTGGAGATCTACAACCGTGGCTTGCACGACTGGGGCTACTCGGCCGAGGCCCGGGTGGTGAAGCTGGGCATCCAGCTCGGCAGCGGCTGGAACGCGAGCTGGACCGGCTACGCCGACCTGCTCAGCGTCACCTTCGCCGGCGAGACCACGACCTGGAATTTCGAGCCTTGAGGGGGGGCGATCAGGTGTAGTCCCGCACACCCCTGACGGTCGCTCCACGCACGCTGCTCACGGTTCGTTCCGTTCCCGTTGATCTTTGAAGATCGCGGGAACGTGAACGTGAACGGTGCCTCCTCATCAAGCTCTGCTCGGCGTTGAAGGCTGGTCATCTGGCGAAACCGGGCGCGTAGGAGTCGCTTCTGGCTGGGTGAAGGGCTCTCCGAGGG
>CAZKWG010000068.1:0-17191 GCA_964556105.1 uncultured Enterobacterales bacterium
CTTGCCCAGGCCCATGTCGTCGGCGAGGATGCCGCCCATGCCCGCCTGGCGCAGGAAGGAGAGCCAGTTGACGCCCACGCGCTGATAGGGGCGCAGCTCGGCGCGCAGATCGGCGGGGAGCGGCGCCTCGGGGAGGCCCTCGAAGCCCTTCGCCAGGGCGCGCAGGCCGGCGAGGGTGGGCGGGGGCGGCAGCTCGAGGGCGTCGCAGAGGCGGCCGAGGTCGAAGAGGGCGTGCTTCGCCACCTTCCCGCTCGGGTCGCGCGCGTCGAGCAGGTCCGCGAGCAGGTGGCCGTACTGCTCCAGCCAGCCGCGGGGGAGGGTGGCCCAGCCGCCGTCCGTCAAGGGCACCAGGCCGCGGCCCTCCCGCCAGGCGCGCAGCACGCGGCCGGGATCGGCGCTGCCGCCGCCGTTGGCGGCGAAGGAGACGTCGAAGCGGTCGCCGTCCAGGCGCAGGTCCGGCTCGAGCGCGCCCACCTTGCGGAAGCGGCTGAGCCCGTCGCCCACCACGGCGCCGCCCGAGAAGTTGCGCATCCGGTCGGCGAGACGCACCGCGTCCTCGCCGGTCACCTCGTCGCGCAGCCCCGGAGAGAGGCCGAGCTCCGCCCGCAGACCCTCGATGAGCTTGCGCTCGGCGGCCTCGTCGCGCACCGGCACGGGCCCGCCGAGGAGCTGGAGCTGACCGCGCTCCAGCCGCGCGCTGGGTGGATCACCGTAGACCAGGCTGGGCAGCACGACGAGCGTCTCGCCGACGCCAGAGACCTCGAGGAGCACGCGCGGCGGCGTGGCCCCAGTCTGAGGCAGGCGCTTCGTGCGGATCTCGACCGGGATCTTCTGGCGCAGGCGCGGGATGGCCTCGGAGACGAGGCGGCTGACCTGCTCCGGCATGTAGCTGACGCCGCGGCTCAGGGTCTGGCGCTGGTCCGCGTCCAGACCGCCGTCGCTGGTCGGGTGCAGGGTCTCGCCGCAGCGAACGACCCCGCCTCCCAGCACCTCCTCGATGCGCGCGTCGCGCACCAGGCGCAGCCGGAAGCCGCCCTCCGCGGCGTCCTCGACCAGGGCGCGCGGGAGGATGAGCTCTCCCGAGCAGCGGATCGGCGCGCCGTCCAAGGTCAGGTCGGGGCACTCGCCGAGGCGGGCCAGGAGCTGGGGCGCCAGCTCGCGCGGGACGGGGCCGCGCGCGGTCCGAAAACCATAGAGTCCCCGCAGCGCGAGGTCTTCTACGGCCAGATCCGCGTCGGTGAGCAGGAGCTGCCCCTTCGCCGTGGCCTGGGAGAGGGTGCCGCCCAGCGGAAGGTCGCGCCCGCCGCGATGGATCACCCGCTCGAGCGAGAGGGTCACGCGCTCGGGACGCGCCGGGTCGCGCTCTCGGCGCAGGCGATAGCCCACCCTCCCCACGTCTGTGCGGGCCGGCGCCTGCCCCTCGGCGCCGCGGCGAGCGGTGAGGACAGCGGCGACGACGTGGGCGCAGGCCCTCGGCGCCCCGGGGCGGTTGGCGTCCTTGCAGGAGCAGGACCAGTCCTCGTCCTCCGCCCAGAGGTAGACCTCGAACGGCTTGATCGCGCCGGCGGGCAGCACCTGGAAGACCTGCCCGTCGTCGTCCGCGCGATCAGGGATGGCGGCCCCGGCGCGCGCCATCTCGACGCCCGCCGACCACGCGGCCCCGGCCGCCTTCTGGATTGTCTCGTACAGGCCCATCCCGTCCTCGGCTGCCCGCGGATAACCCGCCGGGCGAGCGCCGGGCGCCGCTCAGACCGCCCAAGCCTCAGACCACCCGAGCCTCAGACCGTCAGCGAGACCGGGACCAGCCCCCGCTGCATGCGCGCGCGGTCGCCTCTCGCGCCGAAGCGGACGCCCAGGCGCGCGATCCACGGGAGCAGGCGCAGCCCCAGGGCGGAGGGGCTCAACATGCGCTCGCCGCTGCGCGTCTGGATGGCCTGGACGGGCACCACCTCGCGGCTGCGCTCGGCGGCGATGGCGAGGGCGGCCAGATCGACGCCCGCGTCATCTCTTCGGCGAAGGGCCGGAACGAGGTGGTTCGCCGCGACGAGCGCGTCGCGCAGCGCCATGTTGATGCCCTGGCCGCCCACCGGCGACATCGGGTGCGCCGCGTCCCCCAGCAGCAGCAGGCCGGGCACGCTCCAGCGCTCGGCGCGCTCGCAGACCACGCTCAGGCGCACGGGCCCGACCAGCCCGCCCCGACCCGCCGCGATGGCGCTCCCCAGCTCCGGGCTGACGCGGCCGATCACCTGGTCGATGCGCTCCTCGGGCGAGCCCTCGGGCACCTCGCCCTTGCGCAGCACCAGCCCGACCTGCGTGCCGCCCTCGGGCGAGGGGTAGGCCAGCGCCGCCTGCCCCGGACGGCTCTCCAGCCAGGCGGTCTCGCGGTCGCCCAGCAGGGGCGTGAGATCCACCTTGAACCAGAGCACGTCGAAGCCCTGCTCCAACGATGTGCGCTGAATTCCTGCCTTCCTGGCGCAGAGAGAGCCGCGCCCGTCCGTGGCGACCACAAGTCGAGCGCGATGCTCCTCGACCACGCCGTCGCGGCGCGCGCGCACCCCGACCACCCGGCCCCGCTCCCAGAGCAGGTCGGTGAAGGTCGCGCCGCGCGACAGGGTGAAGCCGGGGCAGGCGACGCTCTGGCGAGCGATGGCCGTGAGCAGCCCGCCCTGCGAGACCACGCGCACACCGCTGCCTTCGCGCATCTGGAAGCTGGCGATCTCGCGACCGTTGTGGATGAGCATGCGGCGCGCGCGGAGCTGCGGCGTCTCGGCCAGCGCGGCGCCGAGGCCCATCATCTCCAGGGCCTCGAGGCCGCTCGGCTGGAGGCCCTCGCCACGGAAGACGCGGTGCAGATCCACCGCGCGCTCGAGCGCGAGCACGGAGAGGCCGCGGCTGGCCAGCAGCCAGCCCAGGGCGGCGCCCGCGGGGCCGAAGCCGATGAGGATGGCGTCGTGGATCATGTTCACCTCCTGCGCGACCGGCGCTCCTTGAACATAGCATTATGAAAATGATTATCAATATCAAAATCGAGCGCGCACGACGCACCTCCCCCACACCCGTCGGTTGAGGTAGACTTCGCGCCATGTCTCACGGCGCACACGCGGGCTCCCGCCCTCGCTTTCCTGTTCCCCCGCACCAGCGAGAGGGCGAGGTGCTGGTGCTCCTCGCCCACCCCGCGCTGCACCGCTCGCGCGTGAACCGGCGCCTCGCCGAGGCCATCCGCGATCTGGAGGGGGTCACCGTCCACGACCTCTACGAGGCCTACCCGGACCTGGACATCCACGTCGCCGCGGAGAAGCGGCTGCTGCTCGCCCACAAGAAGCTGGTGTGGCAGCACCCCTTCTTCTGGTACAGCACGCCGGCCATCCTGAAAGAGTGGCAGGATCTCGTTCTGGAATTCGGCTGGGCCTACGGGCCGGGCGGCGACGCCCTGCGCGGCAAGCCCTTCCTTCAGGTGCTCACGACCGGCGGGCGGGCCGACGCCTACGCGCCCGAGGGCTTCAACCGCCACACGATCCTCGAGCTGCTGGCGCCGGTGACCCAGACCGCGCGCCTGTGCGGGATGGAGCGGCTGCCCCCGCACGTCATCCACGGCACCCACCGGCTCACCGACGCGGAGATCACGGCGTTCGCCGAAGACTACCGGCGCACCATCCTCGCCCTGCGCGATCAGCGCCCCTCCGAGGTCTGAATGGACACCAGCAGCCTGTTCTTCCAGGCCTTCATCTACCTCGGGGCCGCGCTGCTGATCGTGCCCGTCGCCAGCCGCCTCGGGCTGGGCTCGGTGCTCGGGTACCTGATCGGCGGGGTGATCATCGGGCCCTTCGTCCTCGGCCTGGTCGGGGAGAACGGCGCGGACGTCATGCACTTCGCCGAGTTCGGCGTCGTGATGATGCTCTTCCTGGTCGGCCTCGAGCTGGATCCCTCGCGGCTCTGGCGCCTGCGCGGCCCCATCTTCGGCATGGGCGGCCTGCAGGTCGGCGCGACGGCGTCGCTGGTGGCCCTGGTCGCGGTGATCTTCGGGCTCCCCTGGCAGCAGGGGCTCGCGCTCGGGCTGATCCTGGCGATGTCCAGCACGGCCATCGCGCTGCAGTCGCTGGCCGAGAAGGGGCTGCTCCGCAGCGACGCCGGCCAGAAGTCGTTCTCGGTCCTGCTCTTCCAGGACGTGGCCGTCATCCCGATGCTCGCCGCCTTCCCGCTGCTGGCCACCCTGCCGGTGGTCGCGCCGGAGGGCGAGTCGCACGGCGCGAACCTGGTGGAGCACCTGCCCGCCGTCACCCACGCCGCCGTCGTCCTGGTCGCCATCGCCGGGGTGATCCTCGCCGGGCGCTACCTGGTCAAGCCGCTGATGCGCGTCGTGGCGCGCTCCGGGCTGCGGGAGATGTTCACCGCCGCCGCGCTGCTCATCGTCATCGGCGTGACCCTGCTCATGTCCGCGGTCGGCCTGAGCCCGGCCCTCGGCACCTTCCTGGCGGGCGTGGTGCTGGCGAACAGCGAGTACCGGCACGAGCTGGAGAGCGACGTCGAGCCCTTCAAGGGGCTGCTGCTCGGCCTCTTCTTCCTGGCGGTGGGGGCGAGCATCGACTTCGGCCTCATCGGCGCGGATCCCGTCGGGATCGCCGGGCTCTTCCTGGGCGTCACGGCGCTGAAGGTGCTGGTGCTGGTCCTGCTCGGCCTGCGCTTCGGCGCCAGCCGCGACCAGGCGGCCCTCTTCGCGGCGGCCCTCTGCCAGGTCGGAGAGTTCGCCTTCGTGCTGCTCAACTTCGCCAGCTCGAGCGGCGTGCTCTCCGCGGAGATCGTCGGGCGCGGCGTCGCCGTCACCGCCCTCTCCATGGCGATGAGCCCGCTCCTGCTCGCGCTGACCGAGCGGGTGATCATGCCCCGGCTGCGCGCCCGCGCGACCGGGGGCGAGCGCGAGGCGGACGCCATCGAGGAGAAGAACCCGATCATCGTCGCCGGCTACGGCCGCTTCGGGCAGATCGCCACCCGCTTCCTGCAGGCCAACGGCTACCGCGCCACCGTGCTGGACGTGGACGGCGACCAGATCGAGACGCTGCGCAAGTTCGGCGCGCGGGTCTACTTCGGCGACGCCAGCCGGGTGGACCTCCTGCGCGCCGCCGGGGCCGAGCACGCCCGCGTGCTGATCGTCGCGGTGGACGACGTGGACAAGGTCCGGGAGATCGTCCACATCGCCCAGAAGTGGTTCCCCAACCTGGCGATCCTGGCGCGCGCCCGCGGCCGCGTCGAGGCGTACGAGCTCATCGACGCCGGGATCGAGGGCGTCTACCGCGAGACCTTCGACACCTCGCTGCGCGTCGGCGTGGACGCCATGCGCCTGCTCGGGGCCTCCAGCCACCAGGCCCAGCGCGCGGCGCGGACCTTCCGTCGCCACGACGACGAGGCCGTGGCCGTGCTCGCGACGGTGCGCAAGGACCAGGCGGCGCTCATCAACAGCGCCCGCGAGCGGATGGCGATGCTGGAGGAGGCGCTGCGGCACGATCGGGCCGAGGTGGTCGGACACACCGACCAGTCCTGGGACGCCGACGGGCTGCGGAGCTGGGCTCGCGGGGGAGCGCGCCCGGCGCCGGATCCGGAGCCCTGAGCCCTGAACCCAGGCGAGGACGGCCTACCCCCGCTGCACCACCAGGACGCCGCCCAGCACCAGGACGCCGCCCAGGACCTCGCGCGGCGTCACCGGCTCCCCCAGCGCCGCCCAGGCCATCAGCGAGGCCAGCACCGGCTGGAGGTTGGTGAAGATCGCCACGCGCGAGGCGACGAGGCCACGAAGCGCGACCGACCAGAGCAGGTAGGCGATGAAGCTCGAGGCCAGCGCCAGCCACAGCACGCCGCCCAGGGCGCCCGCCGAGGCATCACGAAGAACGCCAGGATCCGGGAGACAGAGCGGCAGGAGCGGCACGATGGCGGCCGCCCCCATCCAGAACGACCAGGCGGTCGCCGCGATCGCGCCGTGCTCGTGCGTCAGCGGACGCGAGGCGACGGTGTAGATCGACCAGGTCAGCACGCCGACCAGGATGATCGGGTCACCCAGGCGCAGCTCCCCGGCCGCGCCACCCTCCGTCAGCACCAGCGCCGCGCCGAGGAAGGCCAGCGCCACGCCCAGCAGCCGCGCCGAGGTCACGGGCTCGCCGTGACGCACCCGGAGGAGGACCAGCACGAGGGTCGGCGTCAGGGCGTAGAGGATGGCCGCGTGAGCCACCGTCGTCAGCGGCAGGCCCACCAGAAACAAGCCCTGGTTGACAGGACCCCCCAGAAGACCAAGCCTCAGCAGCGAGAGGCGCTTTCCCGGCGGGGGGAGCAGGGGGCGACCGGTCAGGCGCAGCAGGACCGCGAAGACCAGCCCGCTGAGCACGACCCTCAACCAGGCCACGCCCAGGTGGGGCAGCTCGCTCAGCGCCTGGCGGGCCATGAGATAGCTGGCCGAGGCGATGACGGCGTGCCCCGCGGCGGCGGCCAACGCGGCGCGCACATCCGGGGCGCCGCGATCGGGCTCCACCGGGCGCTTCAGAGGCCGAAGCAGGGACGCAGCTTGAGCAGCAGCCCGACGTCGTTGGTCTTGAAGCGACCGCGCGCGATGTCCAGCGGTCCCGGCTGCTTGCCGTTGAGCACCAGCGCCAGGAACACGTCAGGGTGCGCCTTGACCACGCAGTCCGCGTTCTCGGGCTTCCCCGCCGTCACCGTGGCGCTGGTCGGCGTGACGACCAGCGTGTGCTTCTCCTCGCCGATGGAGAAGTAGTAGGTGATCGTCCGGTCGACATGACCGGGGACGTAGCGGGACTGGAAGGAGGCGATGAGCGCGCTGGCCTTGTTCATGGCGTGCAACTTATCCTGGCGCAGCCGGGCGCGGGTCCGCGCCGGGCGCGCTCAGCGCAGGTTTCCACCCACGGGCTTGCCGTTGCCGTCGATGACGAAGGCGCTGGCGGCGCTGGTGTCGAAGCCGCTCCCCGTCCCGGGCCAGACGACGAAGGCGGCGCCGTTCCAGATGGCCAGATCTGCCAGGCTGTCGGCGTCCAGATCCAGCGTGGTGGCCTTGTACCCTTCGGGCACGGTCGCCGTGAGCAGGGCGCTCGAGGTCTGAGGGACGCCGTCGGTCATCGGCCAGACGGTGAGCGTCCCGCCGGAGAGCGCGCCGAGCTCGGCCTTCCCGTCGCCATCGAAGTCGTCGATCAGCCACGACGTGTTCGAGGAGACCGAGACCTCGGACTTGACCATCCCTTCGACGTCGATGGCCGAGCCCGTGTTCGGGTAGAACGAGAGCTTCTGCGCCTCCTTCTTGAACGCGACGAAGTCGGCGTGGCCCGTGCCGCGCAGGTCGCCACAGCCATAGCTGTAGTTGGCCGCGCTGAAGCCGGGCGAGACCGTGTACGTGGCGGTGTCGGCGAAGTCACCGCTGGTGTTCCGATAGATGGAGAGCTTGAGGTCTCCCTCGGTGGTGTTCATCACCCAGGCGTCGTCGAGCCCGTCGCCGTCGAAGTCGCAGAGCAGGACCGTCGCGTCGCCCATCGGGATGGTCCAGGTCATCGTCGGGCTGGCGTCCAGCTCCTGGTCGGTGTTGAAGCGCATCTCGACCGTGCGCGCGTCCGCATCGACCATGGCGAGGTCCTCACCAGAGAGCACGGGCCAGCCGGTCTCCACCGGGCCGGTGCCCGTCTCCTGGAGGACCACCTGGGTGTCCTGAGTGTCCGCTGGCGTCTTGGACGGCGTCACCGCCGGCGTGGTGCACGCGCCAGCGACGAGAATCACAGCCAGGCACATCGCCCGGTACATCATGTTGGTCAGAGCCTCCGCGTTCACACAAGAGCCGAGAGCAGGGCCCAACGTCAACAGGAAGCCGCGTCGGCGAAAGAGGTCCTCACGGCGGGGCGCCTGCCCCCAGCAGCCCGCGCGCCTCCAGCCAGCCCAGCACCTCTCCCGCGATGAGATCGTTCCCATCGGCGTTGGCGTGGCCGCGATCGCGCGGAAAGTAGAGCGTGCGCTCGGCCGAGGCCGCCGTCATCATCGGCTGCAGGTCGAGGTTCGGCACCTCCTCCTCCAGGGCGAGCGCCGCCAGGGCCGCGCGGTGCGCCGTCGTGTAGCCCTCCACCTCGAGCGGGTAGCCGAAGAGCACCGGCGTCGCGCCCACCGCCCGCGCCCGCGCGATGAGCCCGCGCAGGTTCGCCCGGTACTCGTCGGGCGGGACGCGGTAGACGCCGCGCTGGTCGTCCGGCGCGCCGCTGTTGGAGCGCTCCTTGGCGCGGATCTGCACCCCGCCCAGAAGGGCCCGCAGCCCGAGGTAAACCCGGCTGCGCCAGAGCAGGTGGTCTTTCAGGAAGCGATGATCCTGGGTGAGCACGGCCTGCGAGCGATCCGTGTACGCCGAGCGCCGCGCGTCCTGCACGATGTAGCTGATCAGCACGACATCGGGCGCGTACTGCGCCAGCGTGGTGTCCCACAGCCAGACACCCTGGAAGCTGGTGTAGCCGGGCTGCCCGCCGTTGATCACCTCGAGCGCGCTCCACCCCGCCTCGCGCGCCCGCGCCTCCAGCCGCGCCGGGTAGCTCTGCGCGTCGTCCACGCCCCAGCCCAGCGTGGTCGAGCAGCCGAGCGTCATCACCCGCCAGACGCCGTCCTCTTTCTCCAGGGCGTGCAGCGGCGCGCGGAGGCCCCGGGCGTCCGTGCTGAGCCGGAAGCTGCGCTGCTCCTCGGGGTGAGGGATCTCCGCCGCGCGCTGGCTCGGCTCCAGCACCCAGTAGGGGCTCTGGTGGTCGAAGCTGCCCTGGGGCCGCGGCCAGCCCGCCGCCCGCAGGCCCAGCTCCGCGCTGCCCAGCACGACGAGCGCCGGCAGCAGCGAGTAGAGCAGCCTTCGCCAGGGCCTCACGCGCATCGCGCCAGCATAGCGCCTAGTTCGCGGGGCTGATCTCGATGGCGGTGCGATCCGTCATGGTGCCGGACTTGAACCAGATGTTGTCGAAGAAGGTCGTGTCGTTGATGCGGTAGCTGATCTCGCCGTGCGCCGGCGCCGTCCAGATCAGCTCCGTGCCGACGGGGATGATCGTCTCCACGCCGGACTGGGTCACGTACTTCATGACCAGCATGCCCTCGTAGCAGCCCTCGATGTTGCAGGGCCACTCGCCGCCCACGGTCGTCTTCGCCGTGTCGCCGCCGACGTTGATCCAGGGGCCGTCGTCGCGCACCCGGTAGCGATCCTTGACGGTGCCCGAGATGCGGATCTTGTTGCCCTCGCAGACCGCCAGCGTGCGCTGCCAGCCCATGCCGATCTCCAGATAATCGAACATGGTGTAGTCCAGCGGCACGTTGCACTCGCCCTCCGTCAGCTTGCCGGGCAGGCCCTTGACCCAGGCCCCCCACTGATCGGCGCTGGCCTGGCCCTTGGCCACGCCCTCACACAGGGTGAGGTTCTCCACCACCACGCGCTCGACCGCCTCGGGCCGCCCGAGCATGGTCGTCTCGGCGTTCTCCACCACGCTCTCGGCGAAAGAGATCCCGTCGTCGCGCCCGCCGCCCCACTGCTTGACCATCGCGTCCAGCACGGTGGCGCGCATGGTGCGGCGCGTGATCTCGTCGAGCTTGTCCCAGGCAGGCGGATAGTAGCAGGCGTTCTTCCAGCCTTCCTCCTGAACCCAGCCCTCCTTGGCGGCCACGGGCTCGGTCTTCTTCTTCTTCTTCGCCTCCGCGTCCTGGGAGGCGAGCGCGATGGCGCAGAGCGCCAGGACAGCGAGGAGGGACCTGGGATGAACAGCGGACGCCATGAGGGCACCTCCTTCGAGGGTCACGAGACCTGATCTAATAACCCGACTGGGGTCCGATCATCCTGAGACGGGGATGAATCGGCCAGTTCGGAAACACAAAAAGGGAGACGCGCGGGTGCACGTACTCCCTCCATGTTCGCTCCCCCCGCGGGAGGAGCGACGATCAAGCCCAGGACTAGAGCTTGCCCTGGAGCAGGATCGCGATGACGAAGCCGAGGATGACGAGCGACTCCGGGAACACCATGCTGAGGATCATGGCGCCGCGGATGTCACCGCTGGCCTGCGGGTTGCGGGCCATGCCCTCCAGGGCGCTGCTGCCGATCTTGCCCTGGCCCATACCGGCGCCGAGGATGCCGAGACCCATGATGAGACCGGCACCGAGGCCGATGAGGCCCTTTCCGGAGTCGGCACCACCGTCCTGGGCGAAGGCCGGGGCGGAGAACACGAGGCAGGCGGCCATGACGGGCAGGACCTTGAACAGCTTGGACTTCATGGAATTCTCCACGGTTGGGCGAACGAGGGGAAGCTCAGTGGTGTGCCGCCTCGTGCCCATGCTCCTCGTGCGCGACGGCGAACGAGATGTAGACGCAGGACAGCAAGGTGAACACGAGCGCCTGGATGAAGGACACGAAGATGCCCAGCCCCAGGAAGAGGAAAGGGATGATGATCCCATGGGTCAGGTCGGACATGATGCCGAAGACCATGTGATCGCCGAAGATGTTGCCGGTGAGGCGCAGGGTCAGCGTGAGCGGACGGATGACGAACTGGCCGAGGCCCTCGACCACGATGAACAGGGGCGCGAGCCACCAGACCGGACCGGCCAGGTGCTTGAAGAAGCCCCCCACGCCCTGGCGAGCGATGCCGATGACGTTGTAGGCGACGAAGGACACCAGCGCCAGCGCCAGATTGTTGCTGATGTTGTCCGTCGCGGGCAGCATTCCCGGAATGACGCCCATCAGGTTGTTCACCAGGATGTAGGTGAAGAACCCGGCCAGCAGCCAGTAGAAGGTCCGCGCGTCGTGCTTGTTCAGGAAGCCTTGGATCAGCTCATCCAGCCAGCCCGTGAGCAGCTCGAAGACGTTGCGAAGCGTCAGCTTGCTGTCGGGCACGTACTGCGCCGTGCCCCCGCGCGCGATGGCGGCGTCGAGCTGCTTGCGGGCGAGCAGGGCCAGACCGAGGACGAGGAAGGTGACGAACCAGGTGGTGAGGATCGCCACCACGTCGTTGTGAGACCCGTGCGTCAGCTCCTCGATCAGGTGCGGCAGCACCGGGATGTCTTGAAGCCAGGAGTAGTGGTACATCAGACCCTCCGAGCCGGGTTCGGGACGAGGAGCGACGCGCTGGCGTAGAGGGCCGAGCCCGCCACGAGGGCGAGCCCACCCAGCGCGACCGAGAGCGGCGGGTAGGACTGGACCAGCAGCCAGACCCCGCCACAGACCATCGGCAGCTTGAGACCGAGCAGCAGCGAGGAGGCGCCAGGCCCCGCGCGCCGCGGATCGACCATCCCCCGCGTCCCCCAGACCGTCAGCCCCATGCTGGCCAGCGTGAGCGCCCCCGTCAGGACCATCCCCAGCGCGAAGCGCTGCTCACCCAGCACCACGCTCACCGCGGCGCCCGCGGCGAGCAGCAGCGTCGTGATGCGAGCGATGGGGACGATGGCGGCCGTCATGGCTTCGGGGGTCTCGGGGGTCCGGCTTCACCGACCAGCCGGTAGAGGCTGACCGCGAAGGAGAGGAGGCAGAAGAGGAGGAGGAAGACCGGGCTTGTCCCGAGCCTGCCGTCCAGATAGCGTCCGGCGAGCACCGCCAGCGCGACGAGGATGGACAGCTCGGTCACCCGTGCCGAGGCCCGAAGAAGCTGCGTGCGCAGGCTGTTATCGGAGATCTCGACACCCCCCTGAGCAGGCCCCTGAGCGCGCCCGGAGGAGAAGGGCCGCTCTGTTATCCTGTCTCTCCGCGAACGGCAACTATTCGCAGGCACCCCAGCGCCCTGCGTTCGCGGCGCGCGCCTCGGCCTCATCGGCCTCGAAGACGTCCGCGTAGGTGGACGTCGCGGAGAAGGTCATGGTCTCGGCGTACCCACCGCGCAGGAGCTGGCGTTCAAAGAAGCCTTGCTCACCCTCGCCCGTGGTCACGTAAGCCAGGGCCCGCCCGTAGTCGTCCTCGCAGTCCCCGTCGAAGCTCAACCAGACCAGCTCGCCGAGCAGGTTCTCTTCCGTGAACGCCTGGGCCTCCGGGCCGTAGCAGTCGTCCACCTCGTCGTCGTAGTAAGCGAGCTCCGGCGTGTCCACGCCGATGATGCGCACCTTGTCGGCCCCGTCCGGGCCATGAACCCAGATCGTGTCGCCGTCGACCGCCTCGGAGACCTCACCGACGAAGGGCTCCCGGCACGGGTTGGCCCCCTGGGGCAGCAGGGCCGTGTCGAGCTGGTAGATCGGGTCCTCGACCTCCGCGGTCTCGCCGGTCTCCTCAACCCCGGTGTCCTCGCTCGGCTGCAAGGTGTCCTCGGTCTCACGACGACAGGCCAGAAGCTGGCCGACCAGCAGGAAGAGGAGCGTGTTCATGGGGCTGTCCTGGCGCGTAGCATCTTCGCGCGCAGGCGGACGGCCTCATCACCGTCCCCCGCCGCGATGGTCTCCTCCAGCGTAACCAGCGCCTCGTCGGGCCGGTCGAGCCGCTCCAGCGCCGTGGCCGCGCCGAGGGCCGCGAGGCTGGCCTCCTCGCCCGAGGCCCCCTGGCGCGACGCCGTGACGAAGGCCGCATGCGCGCCCTCCGGATCCTCGGCCAGCAGCGCGTTGCCCAGGGCCAGCCAGGCGTCCACCGCCAGCGCCGGGTCGGTCTCCGCCGCCGCGCGGAAGGCAGGGGCCGCGCGATCCGGGGCGTTGGCGCGGGCGAACGAGAGCCCGGCCTCGAGCCACCAGCGCCCGGCGTCGAAGTCGTCCGGCCAGGTCTTCGCCGCCGACTCCCAGGTCTCCGCCGCGCGCAGCGGGTCGCGCAGCGCGCCGGCGTAGAGGCTGGCCAGCCGGTCCTGGGCCTCCGGGGCGCGGACATGATCGACGTGCTCGGCGACCAGCGTGCGCAGCAGCTCCACCGCCGCCTGGGGTCGCTCCAGGTCCGTGGCCGCGAGGTTGGCCGCCCGCCAGAGCGCCTCGGCCCGCGTGTCCGAGGGCGCCATGCTCTGCGAGAGATCCACCCACCCTTGATAGGCCAGGTTTGGGAACCCCCAGCCCAGCATCAGCGCCGGCCGATCGATGGCCTCGGGCGACCAGGGGCTGAACCAGAAGACCCCCAGCCCGAGGACCGCGCCCGCCACGACCGTCACCCCGCGAAGCACGTAGCGCGCTTCATCGGGGAAGAGTCGGAGGGGCATGCCGCGCGCCATGGAGGGAGGGTATGCCAGGAGAGCGGGCGACGGCAACCCGGGAGCTGCTCAGCTCGCCGCCCGCGCCTTCTCCTGGATGAGCTCGATGCGGTAGCCGTCCGGGTCCTCGACGAAGGCGATCACGGTGCTGCCGTGCTTCATCGGGCCCGGCTCGCGGACGATCTTCCCGCCGGAGGCGCGGATGGCCTCGCAGGTGGCGTAGATGTCGGACGCGCCCAGGGCGATGTGGCCATAGCCTTTGCCGAGGTCGTAGCTGGCCGTGTCCCAGTTGTGGGTCAGCTCGAGGACGGCGCCCTCGCTCTCCGGGCCGTAGCCGACGAAGGCCAGGGTGAAGCGGCCGTCGGGATAGTCGCTCCGGCGCAGGAGCTGCATCCCGAGGACGCGGGTGTAGAAATCCAGCGAGCGCTCGAGCTCACCGACGCGGAGCATGGTGTGGAGGATGCGCATGGGGCCTCGGGGCGCGTGGGTCGTGATGAAGATTGACAGGTCCAGGGGCTCCGCTTCTCCTATCTCGCTTGTGGGTGTTCGGATGTGGCGCTAGGCTGCTCAGGTGAAGCCCACAAGGAGGTCACTCCGTGCGCGTCCTGCTCGTCAATCCCGCCATGAACATGCGAAAGCTCGGCCGCTTCGCCGGCCTGCTCGAGCCCATGCCCTGCATCGGCCTGGCCTACATCGCCGGCGCGCTGGAGGAGCACGGGGTGCTGGTCCGCGCCCTCGACATGTTCGCCGACAAGCTCTCCGCCGATGAGATCGTGGATCGGGCGAAGCGCTTCCGCCCCGATCTGGTGGGCTTCACGGTGCTGACGCCGTCTGCGCCGGTGGTCGCGCGCCTCTCGGACATGATCCGCGCCGCGCTTCCCGGCGTGAAGATCGTCTGGGGAGGCGTCCACGCCGACGTCTTCGCCGGCGACATCGTGCGCGCCCGTCAGGCGGACTTCTGCGTCCACCAGGACGGCGAGGTCACCATCTGCGAGCTGACCGACGCGCTGGCCGCCAACGAGACGGACTTCTCGCACATCGCCGGCCTGACCTGGGCCTCGGACGGCCAGCCGGTCACGAACAAGCCGCGGGCGATCAACCGCGACCTCGACGACCTGCCCTACCCGGCCTGGCACCTCTTCCCCTACCACCGCTACGGCCTGCTGCCCTTCGCCGACTTCGCCAAGCCGGTGCTGACCATGGCCGGCAGCCGCGGCTGCCCCTACCGCTGCGACTACTGCTCGCTCATCCACACGGGCGGCAAGGTCTACCGTCGCCGCGACCCGATCAAGATCGTGGACGAGTACGAGTTCCTCGTCGAGCGCTACGGGGTCAAGCAGATCGGCTTCATCGACCCGATCTTCCCGCTCGTGAAGAACGACCTGCGGCCGCTCTGCGAGGAGATCGTCAAGCGCGGGCTGGACAAGAAGTGCCAGTGGCTGTCCGAGACCCGCTGCGACCGCATGGATCGCGAGACCACCGACCTCATGTACTGGGGCGGCTGCCGCCGCGTGCTCATGGGCATCGAGAGCGGCTCGGACATGCTGCTGGGCAACGTCAACAAGAAGATGACGACCCAGAAGGTGCGCGAGGGCGTCGCCAACGCGCGCGCGTCGGGCATCCAGACGGTGGGCCTGTTCATGATCGGCCTGCCCGGCGAGACGCCCGAGCTGACAAAGGAGACGGTGGAGTTCTCCATCGATCTGGACCTCGACTTCGCGAAGTACGCGATCACCGTGCCCTTCCCCGGGTCGAAGCTCTTCGACGATCGCTGGCAGAAGGACCTCTTCCGGGACGACTGGGAGAACTACACGACCTTCAACCCGGACCCGGACCGGCTCGTCTACCACCCGCCCGGCTACGACCCGCGCGAGCTCATCCGCATGCAGCGCGACGCCCTGCGCATGTTCTACCTGCGGCCGGAGCAGATCAAACGTCAGTTCCGCGAGCTGAAGACGATCAGCCCGAAGATGCTGCTCTATGGGCTCTACGGCATGGCGATCTGAGCTCACCCCAGGGGCGGTGAGGTCAGTCTTTCGTCAACCGGCAGGCGCTGCGGCCCGGGCTCCGCTAGGATGAACGGGACGCTGCTCTCCCTGGAGGCTTCGGTGAAGGCGCCCACGACACAGGTCCACAAGCCCTGGGGACACGAGATCCTCTTCGCGCGCTCGAGCGCCTACGCCGGCAAGCTGCTGTTCATCCGCGCCGGGCACCAGCTCTCGCTGCAGTACCACGAGCGGAAGGAAGAGACGATCTTCGTCCATTCCGGCCGGATGCGCTTCGTCTACGAGGAGACGCCGGGCCAGCTCGTGGAGATCGAGATGCTGCCCGGCGAGGCGCATCACATCCCGCCGGGCCGCCAGCACCGGATGATCGCGGTGGAGGACTGCACGCTGTTCGAGGTCTCCACGCCCGAGCTCGACGACGTCGTGCGCCTCCAGGACAGCTACGGCCGCGAAGGGACCCGCGAGCCCTGAGCGGCGGCCGTGCGCGGGCCGTGAACAGACGCGGGCGATCTGCGCTGCGCGACAGGTAGCCTCTCAAGCGGCGAACTCCTCTGTGTCAGGAGAGCGCTCCCCTTTCCTGGGTACGCGCGCTGCCTCTTTGTGCTCGATGTGGTAGCGTCCAGAATTTTATTCAGGTGTCCAGATTCCAGAAGAGAAGGGTCTCCCTCACGCCCTCGAGAAGCCCATGCCGTCTAAAGTCCTCTTCAACGGCACTCCCTACCCGGTCCAGGTCACCCTCTACGTGCGGGCCGGCCTCAACCCCGGGCGCGTCCACAGCTCCATTCAGGTGCGCCTCGCGCCCGGCGACGAGACGGCGGTGGAGTTCGGCGATCTGGTGAACCGTTCGTTGGAGGGCATGGAGCTGGACTGGGTGCAGGACGGCGCGCGCCACATGCAGCGCCGCCTGGTCACTCAGCGGGACAGCCACTGGGAGCGCACGCTCAACCGCAGCGAGGCCCTGCTCATCTGCAGCCTGAACGAGGTGGACGTGCGCTCCGGCGTCGTGGACCAGGAGCCCACCTTCCACCACGAGATCGAGGAGACCCTACGCGAGATCGCCGCCCAGCCCGTCCGCGACCACCACCGCCCGCGAGAGGAGCGCGAGCCCCGCTCGGTGCCGCCGCGCGGGCGCCGGGGTTGGCTGGGCTGAGGCGGAGTGCGCTGGGGTTGAGCCTGGACGTGGGATGGCGTATGGGTGTTCAGATAGGTGCCTGGTTGATCTCATTTCGTTTTCGCGAATTGTGAAGCCTGTGCTTCAGAGAGATCGCGGACATGCACTCAATACACAGCTTTTAATCATACATATTTCAGAAAACGAAATGAGATCAACCTGACACCTGACCGGTGATCGGCTGATCTCAACCTGGCTTCATCTGCGTGCGCAGCCGCTGGCGAGCGCTAGGGGCTGGTCTTGGACTTGAAGCAGAGCGCCACCGCCTGCAGCTTCTTCTGCAGCCCCCCGTTCGGCTCCCAGTCCCAGGGCCCGGCCGCCGTCGGTACCCGCGCGACCGTCAGGGCCGAGCTGGAGAAGGCCTCGAGCGCTGCAGCGTCGAGCGCGAAGGTGAGCGGCGAGATGGTCATGACCTGCGTGTCGGTCACATAGGCCGATCGCTGGGTCTCTCGCGCCGTCGCCAGGGTGAGCACCGTGCCGTCGGCGAAACGAAACGGCACCTCGATGCCGGCCTGGACATTGCCACTCTGCGCGCCGAACTCCTTCGTGCTGATGGTCAGCTCGGTCTTGCCGGCCTTCAGCTCGAGCACGACCGAGGCCGCGGCGAACTGGCTCATCGCCTGCACGACCTCGAGGGCTGAGTCGCCTCCAGCGAAGGGGTCCTCTTTGAACCTGACGCCCTTGCAGACGTCCGCGGCCTGGGCAGTCCCGAAGAGGAAAACGATGGATGCGAGTACAAACATGCAGGCTCCAGAGTGGGGATGGGGTCGAACGACGATGGCCAAAATATCACAAGCCTCGGGGAGTCCACCCTACTGTCCGCGGTGAGGCTCGACCCTTTGCGCTTCCTTGACAGACGGTGGCCGAGACCATGGGGCTGGGTGCCG
>CAZKWG010000069.1:0-17187 GCA_964556105.1 uncultured Enterobacterales bacterium
CTTCGCCAGGGCCATCGAGAAGCAGGACACCTTTCGGGGCGAGAGCTCGCCAGGGACCTGGCTTTACCAGCTCACGACGCGGCACTGCCTGAACCGCCTCCGCGACGCCCGTCGCCGCCGCGAGCTGCTCGCTGAGCCGGACCCCGACGCCTGGTGGAGCCCGGGGGCGACCAGCGCCCAGCAGGACAAGCGTCTGCTGGTCAGCGAGCTGTGGCGGCTCCTGGACGAGGAGCTCGCGGAGATCGGTATCTATTATTACGTGGACGGCATGAGCCACGCGGAGATCGCCGAGATCCTCGGCGTCTCGCGGCGCACGATCGGCAACCGCCTCGCCGAGCTGGAGCGGCGGGCGCGCGTCGCCGGTGGGGGGGCTCCATGAGCCCGCTGACCCGGGACGGGCACCTGCTCGATCTGACCATCGATCTGTATATGGCGGGCGACCTGTCGGCCGAGGCGCGGGCGACGGTGGACCAGCACCGGGCGGGCTGCGCGGCCTGCGCGCGTCGCTGGGCCCTGGCCGAAGAGGCCCTGGCGGTCCCGCTGCCGCCGCTGCGGGTGGCGGCGCTCTCCCCGATCCGGACCCCGGCGCCGGCGCCATCGCGCGGCTGGGGGCGCCCGCTCGCCTTCGCGGCCGCCCTCGCCGCCGGGCTCCTGCTCGCCCTCTTCCCAGAGCCGCCCCCTGCGGAGCGCTTCGTCGCCCGCGGCGGCGCGTCCGTGCTCGAGGTCTTCCGCGCCACGGAGCAGGGCGCCGAGCGCGTCCATGACGGCAGCCTCGTAGCGGTCGGCGATCGCCTGGGCTTCCGCGTCCATGCGCCCGAAGGAGGCTGGTTCCTGGTCTTCGGCGTAGACGCGCAAGGTCACGCCTGGCCCGCCTGGCCCCAGGGGGAGGAGCCCGCGGCGGCCCACCTCGAGCCGAGCTTCGAGCCCGTGACCCTCTCGGCCGCCGTGGCGCTGGACGACTCCCCGGGCAGCGAGCGCGTCTACGGGCTCCGCTGCGCGAGATCCTTCAGCTGGAGCGAGGCGCGCCGCTGGGCCGAGCGGGATCTTCCGGCGGGCTGCGCGCTCGACCAGGTCCGGCTCGATCGGAGGCCCTGAGTGCTCGGGCTCGCCCTCGCCCTCGCGCTCACGGCCCAGGCAGCCGAGCGTCGCTACGCGCTGCTCGTGGACGCGAACCTGGGCGACGCGGGCGAGGTGCCGCTGCGCTACGCCGACGACGACGCAGCGCGGCTCGGGCAGGTGCTGCTGGCCCAGGGGGACGTCGCGCCCACGGATCTCGTGCGCCTCTCCCAGCCGGACGCCAACGAGCTCCGCGCGGCGCTGGGTCGGCTCGTGGAGCGCGTGGCCCGCGAGCGTGAAGATCGGACGCTCATCTTCGTCTACTACAGCGGACACGCCGACGCGTCGGACCTGCACCTCGGCGGCACCCGGCTGCCGCTGACGGAGCTGCGCACGCTGGTCCACGCCATCCCGGCCGACGCGCGCGTCCTGGTGCTCGACGCCTGTCGCGCCGGCGAGCTGACCCGCGCGCGCGGCGCCACCCCTGCCGCGCCCTTCCAGATCGTCGCCGAGGATGAGCTCACCACCGAGGGCATCGCCATCGTCACCTCCGCCGCGGCTGGCGAGGACGCGCAGGAGTCGGATCGCCTGCAGGGCGGCGTGTTCACCCACCACTTCGTCGCCGCCCTGCGCGGCGCCGCCGACACCTCGGGCGACCTGCGCGTCTCGCTCACGGAGGCCTACCGCTACACCTACGGGCGCACGGTGGCGACCACGTCTGGCGCGCCCGCCCTCCAGCATCCGTCGTTCTCCCTCGATCTCACGGGCCGCGCCGACCTCGTGCTCACCCGCCTGGACGAGCCGGGCCGCGCCGGTCGCCTCACCCTGCCCGAGCCTGGCGAGTACCTCATCTTCGACGGTCGCGGCCTGACCCTGGTGCTCGAGGCGTCGCTCCCGCAGGGCGGCACGCTCACCCTGCCCCCCGGCCGCTACCTCGTCCGTCGGCGCACGCCGTCGCGGATCTACGAGGCGGAGATCACGCTGGACGCCGCGGACGCGCTGAGGCTGGAGGCGGAGGCCCTGGCGGCGGTGCCCGTCGGCCAGGCGACGCGACGAGGAGGAGGCCCCCAGCGCGCCTCGCTCTCCGTCGATCTGGGCGGCGGCGGCCGGCTCGCGCTCCCCGAGAGCCGCAGCCTGAGCCCGGAGGCGCAGCTCGGGCTCAGGCTCGATCTCCCGCAGCTCAGCGTGACCGGCCGCGCCTCGGGCAGCACGTCGGAGAGCGCCAACGAGACGCTGTCGATGCGCCAGGAGACGCTGACGCTCTCGCTCGGCGCGCTGAAGCTGGTGGACGTCGGACGCTGGTCGCTCGGGGCTGGCGTCTCGGCCGGGGGCGGGCTGGTGCGCCAGCGCTTCGAGACCGACGGCCTCGCGCCGGATCGGCGGAGCGGCGTCGGCCTGGCCGGCTCGTCGTTGCGGGTCGAGCGCGCGCTGGTCAACCGCCTGGCCATCGGGCTCGATCTCGGCCTGGATGGCACCTTCTTTCTCCGCGAGGACACGGGCAGCGGCGCCGTCCTCGAGACGCAGGTGGTCCCCTGGGGAGGCCTGGATGTGGCGATCTGGCTGTTCTGAGGGCGCGGTGCTCGTGGCGCTCCTGCTCGGCGGCTGCGGCGATCCGCTGGCGAAGAGCGACTATCGTGGCGAGCCGCTGGTCGTGCTGACCGGCGAGATCATCGTCCAGGAGGCGCTGGGGCCGGAGGTCTCGCCGAGCGTCGCCGTCCTGTGGAGCGCCCCGCCCCCCGATGGGCCCATCGTCGAGACCGCGGCCGAGGTCACGACGGCGTTTCCCTCGCGCTACGAGCTGCGGGCCTATCTGCCGCCCACCGACGAGGCCATCCAGGCCAGCCGCATCGACGACGGCGAGCGCGCGCTGGGCGCCATCCTGGTCTTCGACGACGTCTCGGGAGACGGGGTCTTCGAGCAGGACGTGGACACGGTGCTGGGCGGCAGCGGCGGCGCCCTGCTGGTCTGGACAGAGGTGGCCCCCTCCCGCGAGACGGACCGACCGGAGGAGGTCTACTCCGTCTGGCGCCTGGACGACCAGGGCTGCCCCATCGGCGTCGAGGCCGAGCCCGAAGCGGACGGCGGGCTGGTGGTCGAGCTGCGCGTGGAGGAGGACTGCGGCCAGCTCCCCGACATCGACTGCGACGGGCTGGCGCTGGAGTGGGGGGAGGTCTGCCCGCTGGACTCGGACGCCTGACGGACTGACCACTGTCGGTCGACGGACTTCCGTCAGGTGTTTAATAAATACTTGAAATCATTGTGGCACGCCGCGTGCATGAGGGGGAGGCGAACCCTGAGCGTCCTGCGCTCGTTCGTCACCCGGAGGCCCTCATGTCCGCTCACCCGACCCGCGCCCTCTCTTCCACCGACCTCACCGTCCGCGCGCCCCGCTCCCGCTGGGGGCTGCTCGCCCTCTCGCTGCTCGGCTGGCTGGCTGCCTGCGCTGACGGTGAGCCGCGCGTCATGCTCGACCAGGACCAGGACGGCTACGGCAGCCTGGCCACCGGCGGCTCGGACTGCGACGACGACAACCCCGCGGTCTCCCCGGTCCAGGACGAGCAGAGCTACGACGGCCTGGACAACGACTGCGACGCGAGCACGCGCGACGACGATCTGGACGAGGACGGCGTCGGCGTGGCCTTCGACTGCGATGACCGCGACCGCCTGCGCTATCCCGGCGCGACCGACCCGAGCGGCGACGGCGTAGACCAGGACTGCGACGATCTGGACGGCACCGACGCCGACGGCGACCGCGTGGCGTCCGAGGCGTCCGGCGGCGCTGACTGCGACGACGCGGACCCCAGCGTCTTCCCTGGCGCCACCGAGATCTGCGATGACGCGGTCGTCAACGACTGCGACGGCACGGAGGAGGCCGCGCAGGAGCAGTGCCAGTGGTCCGGCGAGGTGGACCTGGGGCTCCTGGCGGATCGCAAGATCCTGGGCGAGCAGGCGGGCAGCGACGCCGGATATGCGGTGTCCCTGGCGGGGGATCTGGACGGGGACGGGCTGCACGACGTGGTGACCGGCGCCCCTGCCTACGCGGACGACCAGGGAGATGAAGGCGCCATCTACGTCGTCCTGAGCGGGCAGCCCGGGATCACCGCGCTGGAGGACAGCGCGGCGCGCGTCGTGGGTGATCTGCAGCGCGGGTACGTAGGAAGCGACCTGAGCACGGCGGGTGACCTGGACGGCGATGGGCTGGACGATCTGGCCTTCGGTTCGCTCTACCAGGACCTGGACGTGGGCGCGGCCTTCGTGGTCTACGGCCCGGTGGTCGGCGTGGAGAGCGTGCAACAGGCGGACCAGAAGCTCAGCGGAAAGACCACCACCTACCTCTATGGCGCACACACGGCGATCACGGAGGACGTGGACGGCGATGGTCGCTCCGATCTGCTGGTCCGCGGCGAGGTCAGCATCGAAGACGGGCGCGCTGGCATCGAGCTGTACACGGACGCCGTGAACGATCCGACCCTTGGGGCGACCCCTTTCGCGACCATCATCAGCCAGTCCAGCAGCAACACCTTCGGCTACAGCTCCTCCTCGGGTGATCTGGACGGAGACGGGCTCGCGGATCTGGTGCTGGGCGCCTATGGCGATGACACGGTCGCGACCGACGCGGGCGCGGCCTACGTGTTCCTGGGGGTCGGGCCTGGCGACCTGGGCGACGCAGACGCGGACCAGATCCTCCTCGGCCTGGAGGAGGGGGACCGGGCTGGCGCCTCTCTGTCCGTGGGCGGCGACACGAACGGCGATGGTCTCGCGGATCTGCTCATCGGCGCCGCTCACGCCGCCTACCAGGGTGAGGATCGCGGCGCGGCCTACCTGTTCACGACGCAGACCCCGGGAGCCCGCAGCGTCGCCGACGCGGATCTCACCTTCCGTGGGGATCGTCCGGGGAGCATGGCGGGCGAGGAGGTGGATCTCCGTGGCGATCTGAACGGTGACGGGCTGCAGGACGTCGTCGTCTCCAACGGAAACGGGGGCTCGGCGGACGTCTCTCCTGCGGCGAACGTCTACCTCTCGCCGAGCGAGGGCTTCGGGATCGGCGGGACGGGCGCGGACGCGCTGCTCCGCCTCGGGAGCAGCCCCTACGAAGGGGTCGGTGATCTGTCCACCGGCGACGCCAACGGCGACGGCATCTCCGACCTGCTGCTGGGCGCTCCCGGCTACCAGGACGCCGAGTCCGCAGCCGGGGCGGTCTACCTGCTCTTTGGCTCGGGGCTCTGATCCCACGACGCTCGCGGCGCTTGCTGACCTCACAGTTTGACTATAAAGTCAAACTGTGAGGTCAAATCATGCCCAGCCCCCGCTTCACCCGGCTCCCTACCGAAAAACAGCGAGAGATCCTCGACGTCGCCGCCCGGCACTTCGCCCGCGACGGCCTCCTGGGCGCCAGCGTGGCCCGCATCCTCGCGGACTGCGGGCTGACGAAGGGGGTCGCCTACTACTACTTCCTGGACAAGGACGACCTCTTCGCCACGGTCTTCGAGGAGACCTGGCGCGAGCTGCAGCAGGGGGCGGCGGTGGACCTCGGCGCGCTGGACGCCGCGGGCTACTGGCCGGCCCTGCGCCGGCTCTACCGCCACCAGATCCTGCGCTTCCTCGACCGCCCCTGGCTGTGGACGCTGGGGCGCCGCGCGCGAGAGGTGCTGGCGCACCCTCAGCACGGGGCCGCGCTGGCGGAGCGCCTGGGCGGGCCGGTGGGCGCGATGCGGGGGATCGTGGCGCTGGGCCAGTCCCTGGGGGTCGTGCGCGATGACCTGCCCGCGACGCTGCTGGTCTCGATGTTCGAGAGCTTGGACGAGGGGATCGACGCCTGGCTGGCGGCCCATCCGGAGGCGCTCCAGGGGCCGGAGGGTGAGGCGCTGATCGATCGCTGCTTCGCGAGCCTGCGAGACCTGCTGCTGCCCCGCGGCGAGGCGGCCCTGTGAGCGCCGACGATCGGGTGCTCTCGGGCAAGCTGGGTCGGCTCGGTCGGCTGGCCGCGCTGGGGCCGCGGGCGGGGATGGCCCTGGCGCGCGGCGTGATCGGACAGGACGAGGGGGGAGCGGGCTTTGGCGGCGCGCTCTTCGACACGCTGGGCCGGCTCAAGGGCGGGTCCTTGAAGCTCGGGCAGCTCCTGGCGCAGGTGGGCGACGATCTGCCGGCGGGCGCGCGCCTGCGCCTGGGCGAGCTCTACGCCAGCGCTCCGCCGCTGGACCCGGACGCCCTGGCGCGGGTGCTGACGGCGGAGCTGGGCGCCTCGCCGGAGGAGCGCTTCCGCAGCTTCGACCGCCAGCCGCTCGCCGCCGCCTCGCTCGGGCAGGTTCACCGGGCCGTCCTGCACGACGGGACAGAGGTGGCGGTGAAGATCCAGTACCCGGGCGCGGACGAGGCGCTGCGCCACGATCTGGAGCTGCTGGAGGGCGCGCTGGGCACGGCCAGCCTGGGCGGGGCGCTGCTGGACGTGCGCGGCTGGCTGGTGGCGCTGCGCGAGGCGACCCTGGCGGAGCTGGACTACACGGCCGAACAGGCGCGGCTGGAGCGGATGCGCGCCGCGCTCGCTCCCTGGCCAGATCTGGTGATCCCGCGTGTTCATGGCGAGGTCTCGTCGAAGCGGGTGCTCACGCTGGGCTTCATCCCGGGGCCCACGCTGCACGCCTGGATGGACGGGCCCGCGCTCCCGGCCGCGCGCGCCGCGCAGGGGCGTCGCCTGGTGCGCGCCGTGCTCGCGCCGCCGCTGCTGGCCGGCATCGTCAACGCCGACGCGCACCCCGGCAACTTCCTGGTCACGCCCCAGGGCGCGCTGGGGCTGGTGGACTTCGGCGCGGTGGTGAGCCTGCCCGCGGCGCGGCAGGCGGGGCTGATCGGCCTGCTCGGCGCGCTGCTGAGGCCGGCTGCGCCGGATCCCGCGCGGCTGCTCGTGATCCTGGATGAGGCCGGCATGCCGCTGCGCCTGCCCGAGGCGCGGGCGCGCCGCTTCGCCGCCGATCTCTTCACGATTCTGCACCCCGCGTTCCAGGGGCCTCACGACTTCGCGCGGGGCTCGGTGCTGGGCGGGCTCGGGCGGCTCAAGCAGGAGCGCCCGCTGGACAGCCTCGGCGGTCGGCCCACGCCGGACGTGCTGCCCCTGCTGCGCGCGCTCGTCGGGGTCCACCACGCGCTGGTGCGCCTGGGGGTGCCGGTGGACGTGCGCGCGGAGGTACAGGCGCTCCTGGCGGTCCGGGCCTGAGGCTCAGCGCTCCTGGTAGAGGAAGCCCGGCCCCAGGAAGGCGAGCCCGTCGGCGTCGGCGGCGAACTGGTTCAGCGGGTAGCTGAGCCAGTAGCTCGACACATAAGCGCCCGCCGTGACCGTCAGGCCCTCGCCCTCGGTCACCACGGCGCTGTCGGCGTAGCGGTCGTAGTCGCCGCTCCAGGAGACCAGGCCGATGGCGTAGCTGCCCGGCTCGAGGGCGATGGGCTCCACCGCCGTGTACCAGAAGCCGTCACGGTAGGAGGTGGGCGCGGCGTACCAGTCGGGCACGGTCTCGCGGGCGACCAGGACGCCGCTGTCGTTGTCCCAGATGCCCAGCTCGGCGGTGGTGTAGAGGTAGCTGCCGGCGGCGGAGAAGGCGCCCACATCGGTGATGGTGATGGGGCGATCGACCTCGAAGACCCAGCCGACCGTGTACTCGCCGTCGTAGTTGGTGGCGTAGCTCTCCACCTCGAGCGCGGCCTGCACCTGCGCGTCGGGCGCCTCGCCGAGCAGGGCCTGGGCGAAGCGCTCGCCGAGCAGGCGGTTGCTCACGCCGTCGTAGTGCCAGGGGTCGTACCAGGTGCGGGGCAGATCGTTGGTCTCGACGGTCTCGACGTAGGGGTCGGCCTCGGCCACCGCCAGCTGGGCCTCGCGCACCGTGTCCAGGTAGGTGCAGAGCCCCTCGCAGGCGATCAGGCCGATGACCGCAGGAAGATCCTCTGTCTCCGTCTCCTCGCGGACGCGGCGCAGCAGGCGCGTGAGGTTCTCCGGGTAGGCGGCGGCCCAGCTCTCGTAGAGCGCGTCGGACTCGCCCTGCATCCAGACGAAGCCGGCCCAGCGCCAGGGCTCACCCGCCGCGTCCAGCTCCACCTTCGCGGCGGCCATCGTGGCCAGCAGGGTGGACCAGCCCGCGCCCGTGCCCGCCTCGTCGGAGGTGTCGCCGGGGTACCAGTAGGCGTAGAGGTCGGTGCCGCCGACGGCATGCTTGACCAGGGCCACGCGCCGACCGGCGTCCGACAGGGTCCAGCCGATGCCGACCTCGGGCCCGGCGTAGGCGCTGCCGCCGTAGGAGGCCGGGGCGAGCGGGCGGAAGGCGCCCCAGCCCGACCAGTAGAGCGGCACGTCTGGATTTCCCTCCAGCCAGGTGGGAGGGAGGCCGGAGTAGACCCCGTAGCCGTCCATGTTGGACTGCCCGGCCAGGATGTAGACCTCGATCACGGGCTCCGGCGCCGCGGTCTCTGCGGTCTCTGCGGTCTCTCCAGGCTCGGCGGTCTCTGCGGTCTCCGCGGTCTCCTCGTCGGGCTCGGCGGTCTCCTGCGCCTCGGCGTCCGGGACGCAGAGGCCCGCTTCTTCGTGGGTGCCCGGCCCGCAGGCCAGCTTCGTGTCGTCGCAGGCCAGGAGGAAGATCAGCATGGGAGCTCCGAGGATCGCGTCAGGGGGGGAGGTCGGCGACGTTCAGGCTGGGGGGGACGTGATCGTCAGGGTGCGCGCGGACGAGGAAGGTGTGGGCGCAGCGCGCGCAGCGGTGATGGATGAGGACGACGCCCGCGCGCAGGGTGAGGGCCGTGGGCTCGAGCAGCCCCCCGCAGTCCGCGGCGCGGTCGCCGGGCACGACATCGACGTGCTTGCCGCGCAGGCAGCGTGGACAGTGGTCGCGCACCATCGCGCCGCCCGCGGGGACCAGGAAGCCGCAGCGCTCGCAGGGGAAGGACTCGTCGCGGTGGATGGGGTTGCTGCGTCGCTGCGCCTCGGTCGAGCGGTCCAGGAGCAGGCGGAGGAGCTGCTTCCCGGTGATGTCTGGCCAGGGCTCCAGGCCGCGGGTCTCGGCCAGGCGGACCAGCCGCGCGCGCGCCTCCGGGTCGCCCTCGAGCTCGGCGGCGAGACGTTTGATCTCTCCCCGCGTGCGGAGCTGGGCCACGCGCGCGGCGAGCGGGTCGGAGGTCGTTGGGGCTGGGCTGTCCATACGGGGCTCGACGCCGGAGGTAGACCATGCTACTAACCTCCTTGCCGTGGAGGAGGGGGCATTGCTCCTGACCATCGCGGTCGGGTCGGCGAGAGCCGACCTGTCATCCTGTTTCTCCTTTTGCTGTGCGAGCCCTCGAAGCCTCCTGTGAGCGAGGCGGCAGCGCAGCGCGGAAACGGAGCTCCGAAGTGCTTCTTCTGGCTGCAGGGTGGGTCGCGTCGCGGGCGCGGCTTCGACCGTTCGAGGCCTGCGTTGTGCCCGTCGCGGCGCCTGTCCGCGGACTCAACGCGCGCGGCAGAGCTTGAAGGCGGCGCTGCAGTTCAGGACCACCTCGCCGCCCGCGACCACCGAGACCTGACCGGCGGTGACGGGCTCCCTGCCCGGGAAGGTGGCGGTCACGCTGTAGGTCCCTGGGGGCAGCGCGCCGGGGACGGCGTACCTTCCTCCGCCTCCGACCAGGACGACGGCCTCGGCGTCCCCCTGGACGGTGACGCGCCCTCGCGCGGTGGCGCCCGCGGAGGCGGAGGCGGCCTCCGACGGTGACGCGCTGGGCGCCGCGGGGCTCTTTCGTGCGCGCGTCTTCTCCGGGGACTGGGCGGGCGCCGCGGTCTGATCCGCGACGCTGGCCGCGGCAGGCGGGACCTCCGAGGGGGGCTCCTGCGCGAGCGTCGCGGCGTCGGTCTGCGGCGTGACCGGCGGCGCGGGGTTCGTGGCGCTCGTCTGCGCGGGATCGGGTCGGAGCGCCAGGTAGACGGCCACACCGAAGGCGGCGAGCAGGCCCAGGCTGCCGAGCAGGCCCAGCGCGACCCAGCGGATCATGGCCGCCTGGCTGGAGCGTTGGCCCTGATCGGGGGCCGGGACCTGGACGGTGCCCTCGACGAGCACGCGGCCGGTCAGGCCAGGCTGGGCGAGCGGCGGGCGGGCCGTGAGGATCTTCGGGATCTCGTGCTCCGCCCAGTCGCGCAGGCGCTCGCCGCTCAGGGTCGCCACGAGGCCCTCGCACTGGCGCTCCAGGGCGCGGGCGGTGGGGCGATCGGCGGGCTCGTAGGTCAGGAGCTGGCGCAGGAGCTGAGCGACGGGCTCTCCGGAGGGGCCGAGCTGGGCATGGACGGCGTTCGCCGCCTCTTCTACCCGGGCGAGGTGGCGGTCGGGGTGGCCGGTGCTGATCCCGAAGCGGCTGCCCGTCACGAGCTCGTAGAGCACACACCCGAGCGCGTAGATGTCCGACTCTGGGCCGTTGTGCCACTCCAGGCGCTCCGGCGACATGTACTCCGGGCTGCCGAAGCCCACCGAGCGGGTCACGCCCTCGCGCTCGCCGAAGTCCGCGCGCGCGATGCCGAAGTCCAGCACCTTGACCTCGCCCGCGGGCGTCACGAGCAGGTTTCCAGGCTTGATGTCGCGGTGGAGGAGGTGAAGCGGCCGACCGTCCTGGCCCGTCGTGCTCCAGGCGACATGCAGGGCGCTGGCGGCCTCCTGCACGATCTCCAGGGCCGGGCGCGGCGGGACCGGGCCGGCCTTGATCACCGCGCCGAGGTCTACGCCGCCGACGAACTCCATCACGATGGTCCAGGCGCCGTCCAGGCGGACCAGATCGTCCACCTGCACGACGGCCCGGTGCCGGATCAGGCCGAGGATTCGCGCCTCGTCGCGCAGGCGCGCGGCGAGCTCGGGCTGGTCGATGAGGCCCTGGTTGAGCACCTTCAGCGCGACCGTCTTGCGGAAGCCCTCTTCGCCGAGGAGCTGCGCCTGGTAGACCGTCCCGAAGCCGCCCTTGCCGAGGGAGCCCATGATCTCGTAGCGGCGACGCCCGGATCGCAGCTCGTTCACCAGACCCCCACGATCACGGCGCCCACACCGAGACCGAGGGCCACCACCGAGAGCCCTCCCGCCGCCAGGACCTGGGCGTGATTGGCGTCGCGGACGCCCTCCAGGGCGACGTAGTCCACGGCGCCCGGCGTCACGTACTGGTCGTGGCTGCGCGCGCTGAGCGCGTAGGCGCCGCCCGCCAGCAGGCCGGAGACGCCCGCCCCCACCGCCAGCGGGACCCAGCGGCGATCCCTGGGGCCCGCGGTCTGCGCCTGGACGGTCGTGGTCGGCGTCCGCGCAGCGGGAGGCGGCGTGGGCGCGCCGCGCAGCTCCTCGGGGAAGGGGTCGCCAACCCGAAGATACCAGGTCCCCTGAATCTGCCCGTCCGGAGCGACGATCTGCAGGATGGTCGGACGCTCGGACGGCACGCTGCTCGCGTCGGCGCCGTCCACCAGCAGGGTGATGCCCGCGACCAGCCCGGCGGGCTCGTCCAGGCCAGGGCCGAGGGCGCGCGCCTCCTCATAGAGGCTGTGGAGCGGGCTGCCCGGGGGCAGCACGTCCTCTGGCATCCGGTAGGCCGGCTGCAGGACCAGGGACGAGCGGAAGGCCGAGCGGGCCCGCTGTGTGTCGTCGCCGACGAAGGCGGAGATCGCCTCGGCGCGATGCGCCGCGGCCGCCAGCGGCGGCGAGATGGCCTCGCCCAGGCAGGACAGCGTGTCGGCCGCGTTCGCGCGCGCCTGCTCGAAGGCCCGGATGTCCAGCGCGGCATAGGCCGCCTGCGCCTCGTTCAGCGCGCGCTGCAGGTCGGTGGCGCGGGTGATCTGCGGGCAGGCCGCATGCGCCGCGCCCGCGCCGAGGAGGAGCAGGCCCAGCGAGAGGAGGCCAAAGCACCTCACCATGTCTGCCATCCGGAGAAGAAGAGGGCGCCGCCCGCGACCGTGGCGCCGCCGCTGCCCACGGCGCCCGTCCAGACCCAGGCCTCGCCGCCCAGGTCGGCGCTGCCGCCCACTCCGAAGCCGAGCAGCTCGCCGGAGCTGCCCAGGATCAGGCCGGCGCGGGCCGTGTCCTGGGCGCCGGCCCGCTGGCTTCCCTCCAGGTCCTCCGCCCCGAAGAGCAGCGCCACGGTGCCGCCCGTGCTGGAGTCCACGTCGCCGCCCGGCGCCCCGGCGATCAGGTCGTGCGCGCCGTCCTGGTCGAGGTCCACGAGCGCGATGGAGCGACCCAGCCTGCAGCTCGCGCTGTCACAGTAGAGCGTGGCCTGCGCCGCCTGGGCGCTCACCGCGCCGTCGAGCGGCCCGAGGAAGAGGTAGACCCCGCCGCCGTCGGTGCGGTAGCGATCGTCGCGATCGGCCCCCACCGCGAGGTCGGCCGCGCCGTCGCCGTTGACGTCTTCTACCGCCAGCGTGGCGCCATAATTCGTGCCGCTCTCGGTCTGAAGCGTCGAGGCCAGGGCCCGGTCGGGGATGAAGGCGATGTCCTCGCGCGTCTCCTGGCCGGCGACCACGTAGACGGCGCTGTCTCCGCCGTAGGCGCCGATGACCAGATCGGGCTGTCCGTCCCCGCTCAGGTCGCCGGCGGCAAGGCCCGCGCCGGCGAGGCTTCCGGCGTCGCCCACCAGACGTCGGGTGTTCGCGGCGTGCTCGCCGCCAGGCGCTCCCCAGGACAGGACGAGCACGGCGGGCTCGATCTCGGGAGACTCCCGCGACGGCGCGCCCACCGCCACGTCCTCATAGCCGTCCGCGTCCAGGTCCCCCGCGGCGAAGACGCTGTAGCCCAGGCAGAGCGCGGACCCTTCGTCTTTGACCACGTCGTCGGCCTGCGCGAGGTCCATCGCGGCCGGCGGGCCCAGGACGAGCAGCGCGCTCCCCGGCCCGCAGGTCGTGCCCTCGCCGTCCACGACGCTGAGGAAGGACTCGCGCTCCGGCGCCCCGAGCACGAGGTCGCCGAAGCCGTCGCCGTCGAGGTCGCGCGGCTCCGTGACGGCGTAGCCGACCATCCCTGGCAGCGCGCCGGTCTCCGCTGCGGGCCCGCTCAGCAGCAGCCCGAGCGAGGCGAGCTCGCCCGAGGTCGGCTGAGCGGCGCTGACCACGTAGACGGCCCCCCGCTTGTCCTCGACGCCGGGCGCGCCGATGACCAGCTCGCCCACGCCGTCGCCGTCCATGTCGCCGTGCGCGATGTCGTAGCCGGCCAGCCCCTTGCTCTCGGAGCCGCTCAGGACGGCGTCCGCGTCGGACGAGGAGGAGTCGCCCGTGAACTGGCAGTGCGCCTCGGCCTCGGCCTCGCTCAGGTCGCAGTCCAGGAGCAGGTCGTCCCCGCAGGTCTCCGGCGCGCCAGGGTAGGCGTTCGGATCGGCGTCGTCGCAGTCCTCTGGCCAGGGCACCGCGTCCTCGTCGACGTCCAGGCGAGCCTTCGTGTCTTCCTCGCTGACCCAGGTACAGGCGGCCAGGGTCAGCAGGAGAGCGGGGGCTGGGAGACGGGGGGGCACGCGCGGCTCCAGATCGATCTGCTCGGGAGTCTACAGGATAAGGGGTGGAGGGCAGGTGTGCAGGGGGCGACCCGTGGCGGGCGCGCGCGCACCCTCAACGCCTGGACAGGCCGATCCCCACCAGCCCCAGGCCGACGACCAGGTGCAGGACGTCATCACCCGTGCGCCACCCGAAGAGCGCGGCGGGCCAGACCCCCGCGAGGCTCGCCGCGAGCTGCGCCAGGTCGATGAGGCCGAAGCCGATGTTGAAGGTGCGAATCAGCGGCGCTCGCCGCAGCGCGACCAGGGCCAGGCCCAGCGCGCCGAAGACGATGTGCAGGACGTTGTACGGCGTCTCCGTGCTCATGAGCCCCCAGGGTGAGGGGCCGAGCATGCCGGCCACGCCCGTGATCAGGAGGATGGGCGCGAACGTGAGCAGGACGATGTAGTTGAGCCTTTCCATTGTGAGTCCGACGATAGCACGGCCGCGGGTCGCGCGACCGGATAGTCCTGAGACGGAGCCGAACCGTGTCCAACATCCCGCTGCGGCTGACCAGCGCCATCGGCACTTTGCTCGCGGTGGTCTTCGGCCTGCCGGCGCTCTCCTACCCCTTCGGTCGGGATCAGGCGCTCTACGACTATGTGGGGCGGGGCATCGTGCAGGGGCTGCTGCCCTACGCGGACACCTTCGATCACAAGCCGCCGCTGCTCTACCTGGTCTACGCGCTGGCCTCGCTGCTGCCCCTGCCGACGATGATGGGCATCCGGCTGGTCGAGCTGCTCACCCTGGTCGTGATGGGGCACCTGCTGGCCCGCCTGATCGAGCCCGAGCCGGACACGGTGCCGGGGGGAGCGGTGGCGCTCGCCCTGGTGGCGACGCATTACACGAACTTCGACTGGTGGAATTCCGCGCAGACCGAGGTGTGGGAGGCGCTCTTCCTCATCGCGGCGGCCCTGGCGGCGCGGCGGGCGGGGAGCGAGCGCGGGGCGGCGCTGGCGGGAGCCCTGGCGGGCCTCGCGGTGGGCTTCAAGCCGACGGCGCTGATCGTCGCGGCGGTGGTGGCGGTGGCGGTGGTGGCGCGGGCGGAGCAGGGGCGGCGCTGGCGGCGGCTGGGCGCGTTCACCGCGGGCGGCGTGGGCGTCGGGCTGATGCTCCTCCTGCCCTGGCTGATCGCTGTCGAGCTGCGCACGCTGTGGGAGGTGCTCATCCTCTACAACAGCGCGCACGCCGTCAGCGCCTCCGGCCACGACGCCGCGGACTTCCTCACGCAGCACCTGGAGGTGCAGCTCGTCCCGCTGGTGGCGTCGCTGGCCGGCCTCGCCCTGGCGTACAAGCGCCCGACCCTGGCGCCGCAGGGCTGGCAGCTCCTTGGCCTCGTCGGCGGGGCCGTGCTCTCTGTCGTGGCGCAAGACAAGTATTATGCGTACCACTTCAACGTGATCCTCCCCTTCATCGTCGGCGCCGCGGCCTGGGGCGTGATGGTGATCGGCGCTCGCCTCGCTGTGCGCCTCCCCTGGCTGACGCCCCTGCGCGCGCCGATCGGGCTGCTGGTGTCCGCGCTCTGGGTGGCGCTCGTGCTCCAGGCCGCGCGCGAGCCGCGCAACGGCGCGCGGCCGCCCTGGCCCGAGCACGTCTCGCGGACCCTGGACTACGCCGAGGGCCGCATGAAGCGCGATGTCTTCCTCGGCGCCTTTCGCTCCCGCCACAAGTCGCCCTACGTCACGTTGGACGTGGACCGCCTCTCGCGGCGGATCCGGTCGCTCCAGCAGCCGGAGGACACGATGTGCGTGCGCGTCTACGAGCCCGGCTTCTACGCGCTGACCGGGATGTGGTGCCCCTCGCGCTTCGCCGCGGACTTCCCGCTCTACGACGACGATCTCACCTTCTCGCTGCGCAAGGTCTGGCGCAAGGAGCACGAGCGCGCGCTGACCGAGCGTCCGCCGCGCTTCATGGTCACGATCGCCTCGAAGAAGGTGGACCGCGAGCAGCTGGAGAAGCGCGGCTATCTTCAGCTCGAAGAGGAGGGCCGCTACGTGGCCTATGTTCTCGGCGAGGCGCCCACCGACGCGGCGCCCACCCCGGAAGGGGGCTGAGGCCGTTCTCTGCTATGATGGCCGCGATGTTCCCGACGCTCCTCGCCTTCGCCGCCTGCGCGCCGCCCTCGGAGGGGCGAGAGGAGCCCGCGGCAGCGGGCGAGCCGGGTCCACGCTGGCTGAGCGGCCTGAGCCCGCGCGCGCCCTCCGCCTGGGAGCCCGCGCAGGTCGAGCCGAGCGGCGAGGGCGAGGGCGAGGCCCCGGGCGATCCGCGGGTCACCGAGGAGACCGTAGACGCCTGGGAGAGCCCGGTCTTCAGCGAGACCGAGGTGATGGAGATCGACCTGTTGCTGTCCGAGGCGGCGGTGGACGCGCTGCGCTCCGACCCGAACACCTTCGTCGAGGGCAGCGTGACGGTGGGGGATCACACCTGGTCACCCGTCGGGGTCCGGCTGAAGGGCTCGGCCAGCTTCCAACCCATCGACGCCAAGTCCAACTGGAAGATCAAGTTCGAGGACTACACCGACGAACGTTTCTACGGTCTGGACCGGCTGACCTTGCAGAACAACGTCTGGGACGCCTCGATGATGGCCCAGGACCTCGCCTACCGCTTCTTCCGGGAGGCCGGTGTGCCCGCCCCGCGCACCGGCTACGCCTGGGTGCGGCTGAACGGCACGGACAAGGGCCTGTTCACGATCCTGGAGAGCATGGACGATCAGTTCATCGAGCGCGAGTTCCCCGAGACCGAGGGCAACCTCTACGAGATGACCCGCGAGTGCGACTTCTCGGGCGACGGCTCCTGCTATGAGCTGCAGGAGCTCGGCGCGGGCGAGCCGGATCCCGACAACGCCCTGGCCAGCGCGGTCGCCGCGGTAGACGCCGCCACCACGGACGCGCTGAAGGAGGCCTTCGACTGGGAGGACTTCATCGGGTTCCTGGCGGTGGAGCGCGTGATCAACCATCCGGACAGCTATAGTTTCAACTTAAACAATTATTTTATATACCACAATCCGACCGTGGACAAGGTCAGCCTCGTGCCCTGGGGCGCCGACTCGACCTTCGTCTACACCTATCCCCCCAACGTGACGGACTACGCCTGCGAGGCCAGCGCCTACCGCGATGTGCTGGCGTCCGGCAGCTATGGCTGGCTCGGCCGCTTCTGCGAGACCGATCCGGAGTGCTCGGCCGACCTGCGCGCCGCGATGTCCGAGGTGGCGGCGCTGCTCCTGAGCAGCGATCTCGCCGGCTACGCCGAGGCGAACCGCGAGCGGATCCGCCCCTACATGGAGGCCGATCCGCTGGTCGTCTATGAGCCCGAACACTTCGAGGCGCGGGTGGACTGCTTCATCACCTGGATCACCGAGCGTCCCGACGAGATCGCGGCGTATCTGGTGGAGTAAGGAGAGATCATGGACCGGCGGCCCCTCCTGCTACTGCCCCTGCTTCCCCTGCTCGGCGCCTGCCCGGACTACGGCTTCAAGCCCATCGAGGAGCCGTCCGAGGACACCGCTGACGAGGGCGCCCCCGACATCGCCGCCGATCCCGCGGCGCTGGACCTCGGCGTGCTCTGCGAGCTGGGCGTGGGCACCGTGACCGTCCTGAACCAGGGCGACGCGCCGCTCACCCTGATCTCCGTCTCGGTGCTGGGCT
>CAZKWG010000070.1:0-17138 GCA_964556105.1 uncultured Enterobacterales bacterium
GTCGGCGTTGCCGTTCGGGCCTTCGGGGTTCACGTAGATGAGGCCCATCTGCACGGCGGCGTGCGGGTTGGTCAGCGTCCGGCCGGCGCCGTGCCGGCTGTCGGCGAGCATCGCCGTCTCCGGCCCCCAGTTGGTGAGGTCGGCCTGCCAGTCGTCCTCGCGACCGCCCGCGAAGCCGAGCGTCTTGAAGCCCATCTGCTCCATGGAGACGTTGCCGGCCAGCACCATGAGGTCGGCCCAGGACAGGTTGCGGCCGTACTTCTGCTTCACGGGCCAGAGCAGGCGGCGCGCCTTGTCCAGGTTGCCGTTGTCCGGCCAGCTGTTCAGCGGCTCGAAGCGCATCTGGCCGCCGTCGGCCCCGCCCCGGCCGTCCGTGGAGCGGTAGGTGCCCGCGCTGTGCCAGGCCAGGCGGATGAAGAAGGGGCCGTAGTTGCCGTAGTCGGCGGGCCACCAGGACTGGGAGTTGGTGAGCGTGGCGGCGATGTCCTTCTTGACCTCGGCCAGGTCGAGGGTGAGGAAGGCCTTGCCGTAGTCGAAGTCCTCCCCGTAGGGGTTGACGCTCGCCGAGGGGCGCAGGGGCGAGAGGTCGACCACCTCGGGCCACCAGGACGGACCGTTCGGGGCGGTGGTGGCGGCGGGAGCCGCGGCGGGGGCGGCGGGCTCGGAAGCGGGGGTCGCGGCAGGCTTCTCCGCTGGGGGCGAAGAGCAGGCGGCGGTGATGCCGAGCAGGACGAGCAGGAGCGCGCTCCTGCCAAGGGACCGCGAGGGCTGGGCGTTGTCGATCATCTTCACTCCTGCAGCGTAGGGTGGCTCGAGGCTCATCGGCGGAGATCGCCGACACAGGGCACGTTCCCCATTCGTGATACCGTTATCTCTCGTCTGTCCCGCGCGCGCAAAGATCGGCTACCCATGCACACGATAAGCTGAGCTTATGAACACCCGCCCTCACCCCTTCTCCCTGCGCCAGCTTCAGTACGTCCTGGCCGTCGCCGACCTCAAGAGCTTCAGCCGAGCCGCTGAGGCCTGCCACGTCTCGCAGCCCGCGCTGAGCATGCAGGTGGCGCAGGTCGAGGACGCCTTCGGCATCCCGCTCTTCGAGCGCGACCGACGCCAGGTGCGGCCCACGGCGGCCGGCGAGCTGTTCCTGCCCCACGTCCGGCGCCTCGTCGAGCAGGCGCACCTCCTCCCCGAGCACGCGCGCCGCCTGCGCGACCCGCTGTCCAGCCTGCTGCGGGTCGGCGTGATCCCGACCGTGGCGCCCTACCTGCTGCCGCGCCTGACGCCCGCCTTCCGCGAGGCGCACCCGAACCTGGTGGTCCTCTGGCAGGAGGAGCGGACGGACGTCATCGTCGCGAAGGTGCGCGGGCAGGAGCTCGACGCCGTGCTCCTGGCGGCGGAGGCCGATCTCGAGCCCCTGGAGACCGCGCCCATCGGCCTGGACCCCTTCTCGCTCGCCCTCCCGAGGAACCACGCGCTCGCCGCGTCCACGGACCCGATCTCCCTCGACGCGCTGCGCGACGAGTCCATGCTGCTGCTGGAGGACGGACACTGCCTGCGCACCCAGGTCCTCGCCGCCTGCGAGTGGGCCGGCATGCGCGAGCGGGAGTTCCGCGCGACCAGCCTGTCCACCCTGGTGCACGTCGTCGCGAGCGGCGCAGGCATCACCCTCCTCCCGGCGCTGGCGGTCGAGGCCGAGACCGCGCGCGCGCCGCTGGCGATCCGTCCGCTGATGGCGCCCACGCCGCACCGGACGATCGTGCTCGGCTGGCGTCGCGGCTCGCCCCTGCGCGCCGCCATGCTGACCTTCGCCGAGACCATCCGCGCCGCCGCCGGACTGCCCGCCTGCCCTTGAGCGCCGCGCCGGTCAGCCGTCCCCGAGCAGCAGCCGCAGCTCCGCGACCTGCGGGTTCCAGTTCTGCCCGCCATGCTCGGGGATGGTGACCCGCAACCACGTCGCGCCCTCGGGCAGCACGTCGGCGCCGTACAGGAATTGATTCCAGTCCCCGCCGAGATCCGTGATCTCCACCTCCAGCGGCTCCCAGGTCGCGCCGTCCGCGGAGACCTCCAGGGTCAGCGTCGGCGTGTCCTCCCAGGGCCAGGCGTAGGCGTCCAGCTCGAGCGCCAGGATGGGCGCGCCGGGCGACCAGACCAGGGTGGCGGCGGAGGGCTCGGTGCGGCAGACGCGGCCGGTGTCGCCGTCGAAGAGGCTGCTGTTCGCGCCGTCGATGACCAGGCTCTCCGTGGCCTCGGCGGTCAGCGAGAGATCGTCGAGCGGGTCCACGAAGCTGCTCCCCTGCGTCACGGGCCCCCAGACCGTGGAGGGCTCGGAGAGGCCGCCGGCCCCCAGCGCGCTGAGCCGGTAGTAGAGCGCGCTGGCGGCGGTGTCGCGGTCTACGGCGATCTCGGCCGTGTTCGGCTGCTCGGCGTCGTGAAAGTCCCGCGCGACCTCCACCCAGGGGCCGTCCGCCGCCTCGGCCTGCTCCAGCACGTAAGCGCTCGCCCCGGCCGAGCCCCGCCAGCGCAGCGTCCCGGCCAGATCCAGGCTCAGGATCTCCGGCGCCTCCGGCGGCAGCGGGGTCGGGGCCGCCTCGCCGCGGATCTCCCAGGCGGCCTCCGTGAGCGCGCTCAGCACCTCGGTCTCGTCCCAGGCCTCGCCCGAGTCGAAGCCGGGCCAGTGATAGGCGGCGTACTTCGTCGTCCCGTCGTCGTACTCCGTGTGCCAGTAGAAGCCCCCCTCCGCGTCGCGGAAGCGCAGGCTCCAGGCCAGCACGCCGGTGGAGCCGTTGGCGACGACCTCATCGAGCAGCCCGAGCACCCGCCATGTGGGGACCAGACCAAACTCGCCGACCAGGAAGGGGCGGCTGCCCTCGCTGGCCGCGCGATCTGCCGCCGCCGCCGCCGCATAATCGTCGGCGAAGCCCGCCGGCCAGTAGTAGTGGTTCGAGACGATGTCGATGTCCGGGTTGTCCAGGTTGGCCGGCTCGACGCCGAAGGTGCCGTCCAGGACGAGCTGCTGCGGCGCCAGCGCGCGGATCAGGGCGGCGACGCGGGCGGTCCAGGCGGGCGGCGCGTCCAGCTCGTTGCCCGTCTCCCAGGCCAGGATGGCGGGGTCCTCGGCGTAGGGCACGCCGGTCACGGTGTTGGTGCGGGTCAGCACCGCCTCGACCACCAGCTCGAAGTCGGCGATCAGCTCCTCGTCCGTCCAGAACTCGTCGGCGCTCTTCCCGCGGAACTCGGCGTGCTCGGCGATGCCGCCCACCCAGCTCCACTGGTCCACCAGCGGCACGATCAGGCGCACGCCCTGCTCGTTCGCCGCGGCGATCGCGTGGTCCATCGCCACCATCTGCTCCTCGGACAGCTCGCCGGGGGCCAGGACGTGGCGGGGCACGTCCGTGCCGGAGTCGCCCACGCTGATCGTGTAGGTGCGGGCCACCTGGCCGCCCATCTGCCGCACGGCGCACAGGCCGTCGCGCTGCTCCCAGGGCGTCGGGATGGTCCAGGCCGGGTCCACGATGCCCAGCAGATCCGGCAGGTTCACCGAGACGAAGCGGAAGGGCGCCCCGTCCAGCAGGAGCTGATCGCCGTCCCGGGTCACGAAGCTGGTGAGCGGCTCCGCCGGGTCGCAGGCGGTGGCCGGGGCCTCGTCGGGATCGCCGGTCTCGCCGGTCTCGCTCGTGTCCGCGCTGTCACCGGAGTCGGGATCCGCCGTGTCCGGCTCCGAGGTGTCCGGGTCAGCGGTCTCAGTGGAGCCGGTCTCCTCCTCCTGGAGGGGGCTCTTGTCCGGCGTGCAGGCGAGGAGCAGGGCGAGGAGCGTGTGCATGGAGCAGCTTCACACGACGCGCGAGCACCCGGAAGGGCGTTCAGTGTCCAAGCCAGGGTCGGACCTTATCCATTATCCATTTTCATCTTGACCAGCGCCTGCTCCCGCTCGAGCTCCAGACGCAGCGGCGTGGGCTCGGCGCGGGTCTGCTCCCAGGCCAGCGCGTCGCGGGTGGAGTCGGCCAGCGGGCGGCAGCGCAGCCCATGGGCGACGGCGCGGCCGCTGTCCACCTGCCAGAGCCAGCGGTCCTCCGGCTCTGTCCAGAGCGGCCAGTGCTCGTCGGGGGCGACCCCCTGCGTCCGCAGCCAGGCAGGTTCCGCCCAGACCAGGGTGCCATCCTCGCCCGCGCCCAGCCGCGCCTGCGAGAGCGCCTCGGCCGTCGTCCAGGTGGGGCCGGTCAGGTTGTAGGGGCCCACGCCGCCCTGCTCCAGCAGGCCCACGGCGAATTCCCCCGCGTCGCGGCCGTCGATGAGCTGCATGGGCGCGTCCGGCGGCCCCGGCACCAGCACCTCGCCGCCCAGCGCCAGCCGGCGGGCGTAGACGTTGAAGCGCGCGCTCTCGTCGTAGGGGCCGATGACCAGGCCCAGACGGAGGATCGTGTGGCGGCCGGGCAGGGCCTGGGCCACCAGATCCTCGCAGCGGGCTTTGTAGCCGCCATAATTCTCGGGCGTCACCGCCCCGGACGTGCCGTCCCAGACCGCGCGAGCGCTGGTCTCGTCGCCCACCTGCGGGCCGGCGTAGACCGAGACGGAGGAGACGAACATGTAGGTCCCGACCCGATCGCCGAGCGCCGCCACCGAGGCCTGCACCCGGTGGGGCTGGCTGGCGCTCGGGTCATAGACGGCGTCCCAGGTGCGCCCCGCGAGGCCGGCCAGGTCCTGGTCGCGATCGCCCAGGATGCGCTCCACCTCGGGGAACCGCTCCGGGTAGGTCTTCCCCCGATGAAAGAGCGTCAGCCTGTGCCCGCGCGCCAGCGCCGCCTCCACGAAGCCCCGCCCGACCAGCCGCGTCCCGCCGAGCACCAGGATCCTCATGCTCACCTCCCCCGAACCTTACCTCACCCGAAACAGTGCCGCGCCGGGAGGAGAAGTCAACGGCGGCGGCGAGGTCTCGACGACGCCGGGCGCTGGCCGGGGCGAGCGGAGCAGCGCGAACACGGCGAGCCCCAGGATCAGGAGCTGCTGGACCAGTGTGTACGCCGTCACGATCTTCGGGTCGAGCGGCGGTTGAACCGTGAGGAACACCCAGATCAGGGCGAGGCCGACCGCCTGGGCGCGCCCACGGACCTCCGCGGCCCAGAGCGACAGGAGCCAGAACAGCGGGAACGCGGCGTAGGCGGGCGCGAGGGGGCTCTGGAGCGCCGAGAGCGTCAGCAGCGCCAACCAGCGCTCGGCCGTGGCCTGCGGACCCGCGCTTCGGCGCGCGACCAGCACCGCGAGACCCAACAGGACGATCGTGTAGACACGGTTGATCAGCCGCGCGACGGCCCATGGATCACCGACGTCGACGCCGAGAAAGTCCAGCTTGAAGGGGAGTCCGAAAGGCGAGAGGTTGATGGGGATGGTGTCCGCCTCGGCGAGGAAGGTGAGCGCCTCCCCCGAGCTGAGACGCGGGAGCTGGTAGCTGAGGAAGTCCACCATCGGCGCCACGCCGAAGGCCAGCACCGACAACACGACGAAGCCCAGGCTGAAGCCCGCCGTCCAGAGCACCTCCTTGAAGCGGCGCTGGAGCAGCAGCACGACGATCAGGATTCCCGGGGAGATCTTGGACACGATGGCGAACGCCAGCAGCGCGCCGCCGAGCGCGGGGCGCCGCGTCTCGAAGGCGACCAGGGACAACATCACGGCGGCCATCAAGGCCAGGTGGACATTGCCCGTCTGCAGCGTGCCGAGGATGGGCGGCGAGAGCCAGATCGCCACGCTGAGGAGGAGGGCCACCAGGCCGACGCGACCGCCCAGCCAGCGGGCGAGCGTCCACAACCCCACGGCCAGCACGAGGCCGTTGAACGTGAACCACAACGCGCGCTGAGACGCAAAATCGCCCATCCAGGAGAGGAGAACCCAAGGGAGCAGCAGGAAGGTCGGCGGATAGGCGAAGGCGTCCAGGTTGAACGGGGAATAGGTTCCGCTGCCCAGGTCGGAGCGTGGCGTGCCGCTGAGATCAGGCCATCTGTCTATCCGATAAAGGTTGTCCACCCCCTCGACGGCCAGCCTCGTGCCCTCGGCATAGGCCGTCAGGCAGGAGTGGTGCAGAAAGAAGGGGACATCGGGGAGCAGAGAGAGCTCCGTCCGAGCGGCGTCCCCCATGAAGGTGGCGATCCGCGCGCTGGCGACGATGGCGAGCCCACCCAACAGGACCATCCCCACCGCCGCACCCGGGCGCCGCGCGGCGAGCCCGTCGAGCTCGGGCGGCAGCCGACGAAGCAGCCAGCGGAGCAGCGCCGCGCCGAAGACCAGCACGCCGCACCAGGCCAGCAGCGAGGCGTCCGGCGACTGATCGAGCGCCTGCGCGAGCGGACGCCAGAGGCCGAAGAAGACGACCGGGCCGAGGATCAGGAGCGCGAGCACGGCGAAGCCGAGGCGCTCCCAGGGGGGGGCGAGCTGGGCGGCCTTCCTGCGCCGAGACCAGGAAGAACGCGAAGGAGCGTGTGCCAGGGTCGCCTCCACGATGGTGTGATCGACCTATAGCATGTCCAAGACCGGAGCCGACCGGGCACGTGCTCAGGAAGACGGCCCGGCCTTGAGCTGCGCGAGCGTCGAGAGCCAACCCGAGCGGCATGCGTTGAGACAACGTGCGCCGCCCAGGTTGGCTGTGACGTCGGGACGATCGGGCCGACTCAGGGCACCTGCGACAGGTACTCCACCTCGAGCAGGGCGACATCGCAGATCTCGCCGACCGGACAGATCTGCAAGGTCGGCAGCGTCAGCGGATCATCGGTGACCAGCGGCAGCGCGCGAAGCGTAAACTGAGGGCTGGTGATCAGCGCGCCGCAGTACGCGCGCAACCCTGTCTCCAGCCGCGCGAGCTTCGTCGCGTTGTTGGGAATGGTGACCGAGCCCAGATTCACCGCCACGCCGAACACCTCGGTGGCGAGCGACTCGATGGCGTCCTCCTCTCCCGTGGCGAAGCGTGGATCGCTGAGCAGTCGGTCGCGCATCGCTCCGAAAGCGTCCTCGAGCGTGTACCCGACGCTCTCGCTCACCAGCAGATCGATCCAGTCCAGGTCCTCGGGGAGCAGGTCGGCCGGCGTCAGATCTTCGCAGGTCCCCGGGTGGGCCTCCCAGTAGAGCAGCGACTGCATGTCCCACGCGTCGCGACCCTCCAGTTTGTCGCTTCGGTAGCCGCCGATGTCCTTCACGAAGCCACCGCTATACCAGGTGTCGGAGGGCCACAGGTTGGCGCTCTCCCGAAGGAGCGCCTCCGATGTGCTCATCAGCAGGCTGGGGATACTGTAACGGTTCACGGCGTCGCCGAGGCTGTTGGCGTCCTCACCCGGCTCGACGGGCCCGACGGACGCCGGGTCGCGCTCCGCCCAGGGGTTGAGGCCCATGGGGGTCGGATAGGCGTCCAGCAGAGAGCTCGCCGGGGCCTGCGCGTTGGCGCCGTCCTCCAGCAGACCTGCACGCAACGCGGACTCCAGCGAGAGCCTCACGGGCTGCCCGGCGTCCGCGACCACGAGCGCAGCGACGATCTCATCGCGCGCCTCGCGCTGGGCGGGGTTGCGCGAGAAGCCGTGGTCCAAGCCCGGGCGCACGCCGGTCACCTCGCGGGCGATCGCGTCCCCCACCGTCTCGGCGAGCTGGAAGGCGTAGGCCACGCCCCCGTCCACCAGCGGCAGATCGACGGCGTCCACGGCGACGGGCATCGCGGCCAGCTCTGTCGGGAGCGCATCGAGCCCCTCTCTCATCCGGTGGGAGAGCCCGCCGATGTCCGGTGTGCTCCCTTCGATCCCCGCGAACACCGCCGCTCCTGCGTTGTCAGGAGACTGCGTCTCCAGCCCGTTGGAGCATTCCGCGGAGATGCCCCAGGGCGCGATCACGGGGCCATCGGTCTCCTCTACGCCGTCCACCGTCTTGTACTCGAAGTACTGGTTCAGCCCCTCCGGATTGCCGAATTCGTAGCGCAGATAGACGATGAGCTCCGCGAGCTCGGCGTCGCTGATGCTGGCGTCGTCGAACGCGGTCATGGCGCCGGGGCCCGTGCGCACCGCGGCCTCGATCTGGTCGTCCGTGAGCACCGGAACGCGCGTCGCGAGCGTCTTGACCGCGTTCACCGGGAGCGTCCCGTCCGCGCCGTGGCACCCGTCGCAGCTCGCCTGAAAGACGACCTCACCTGCGAGATAATCAACCTCGGAGCTGCCTCCCGTGGCGAACTCCGGCACGTCGGGCCCGCGGAACAGACTGGCCTCGATGGCCCATCCGGTCGTCTCGTGGCGGTCCCAGCTGTTGCCGCCGGCCGCGCTGAGATCATCGGTCGCGCCGTAGCTCGACGAGTGGCAGGAGATACAGCCCAGGTCGCGACCAAGGTAGATCTCCATGAACTGAGCCGAGACCTTGCCCTTGTCGCCGCTCTCCATGGGCCAGGTCAGCGCGGGCAGGTAGGCCCGCCAGGCGACGCTGAGGTCGTCGAAGGTGATCGCGGCGCGCACGGCGTCGTTCATGTTCCAGGGGCTGCTGAAGTCTTCATAGATGTAGGCGTCCTGAAGGTGGGCCGCCAGGGCGGGGAGATCCCCGTCCCCCAGCAGGCCCTCGGACCAGCAGAGCTCGTTCTGCTCCAGCTCGTTGCCGCTCCGCCGCACGCGGAGCGCGTCAGTGAGCACCATGCTCCAGTAGTCTACGTACTCGGGCTGCGCGAAGAGCACGTCGAGCACGGCCTCACGTCCCAGCGCAGGGTCGTCGGCGATGTTCACGAGCGCCTGGATCTCGTAGGCACCCTTCGCCTTTCTACCCAATACAGCGGGGATGGCGCGCTGCACGAAGGCCGTGTTTCCCGCATCCTCACCGGCGCAGGCCGGAAGCAGCGCCAGAAGCAGAAGAATTCTGGATGTTCTCATCGCGCACCTCACAGCAGCTCGTCAAGGATGGTCGGGAGATCGTTTGGATGGGAGAGCTCACCCACATCGATGAGATCCTCGACCGTAACGCCCGCCCTGTAGGCCAGCGCGGCGCGAAGATCCGTGGGGTTGTAGGGTCCTCGCCCCTGCGAGCCGGGCTCCGCGAAGCCGCCCGCGTCGATGCCGCCGCGCTGTCTCGCGTTGGTGTAGTGTGGGCTCAGGATCACGCCGCAGTAGCCGTACGGCCAGTGCTCCGTCCCATCCGCCGAGCCGGAGGTCTGGAGGCGCCCGAACTCGGTGTTCAGCGCTACCGTCACGTCATCCAGCAGACCCTCCGGCCCGGTCGCGAGCAGGCCGAGCTCGTCGCAGACGCTCCAGAGGTTCCCCGCCTGGTTCTGGTTCGCGCCGGCCTTGTCGTGCGTGTCGTAAGAGTCCTCGACGCCCGTGTCGATGACGCAGACATAGCGGACCCTGCCCGAGGCCAGGAGCTCCGCGGCCACCCGCAGGGCCTGCCGGGTCAGGTTGCTCTCCCAGTCTCCCGTCACCGCGGCGCCGTAAGAGGTGGCGAGGAGCAGGTCGCGGAGCTCCGAGGCGTTCTCCATCAGGCCGGTCATCGCCGCGTCATAGGCCTCGAAGCCCGCGGAGCGGACCGCGCCCCCGGTGGGGTGGACCAGGCCCTCGGCGTAGCGGTCGAGCAGCACGCGCTTGATGCCGTCGGTGTGCGAGGTGTTGGATCGCTGGAGGGCGTCGAGCAGGCTGCTGTCCCCCATGCGCACCACCATTGGGCGGTTCTCCGCCCCGTAGCTCCCGGTGCTGGAGGCGTGCCCGGCCGCCATGCTGTCCCCTGTGTCCAGGATGATCGCCGCCAGGGGATCGCCATGATGCGCGTTCACCGCGGCGCCCAGACCCGCGAATTTCGGGCGTCCCAGGCGCGTGCCGGTGAGCGCGAAGGGCACGGCGGCCTCGTGCGGGATCAGGTCGTGCTCCAGGATCACGACTCTGCACCTGTCCATCAGCCCCGCGCCGTACAGCGGGTACGCGCTCTCCCCCAGCGTGTCGCCGTGCATCCACGTCAGCGTGGCGGTCGTGGGCACAGGTGAGAACTCCGTCCAGTCCGGCGCAGGGGACTCCAGGCCCGCGAAGGCGGGCTCGTAGAAGAAGGAGCGCCAGGGAGACATCCCGCCGCGGTGAAACACCTCCAGCACCTTGTTTTCTGTCTGAGGCACCGCATAGGCGTGCCCGATCCGCGGCAGACCCGCCGCGATCCCCGCGCCGAGCCCACAGCCACCTTGAAGGATTCGTCTTCTCGAGAACATTCGGACCTCCACACGGGCCGCAGAATGCACGTCGCGTGCCAGGGTGACGCCTTCGAGCGCGATGTCAAAAAAACGTCTTATAACAACATTTTTTGTGTGATGACCTTCACCGAGAGCCTCACAGACGGCGCTCACGCGTTCCATCTGGACGCGGCCGCGTCCTCCCCGAACTCCAGCCAGGGCAGGTCCGGGGACCCCGCTCGCCGCCGGATGGGGGGAGCAGGCCGTCTCGGGGAGATCGCGCGACTGGCGTGATTCTTGCATTCCGACATGCGAGAATCCCCAGCGAGGTGCCCCCATGCGCTCTTCCCTGCTCCTGTGCTCCCTGCTCCTCGCGCTCCCCGCCCGCGCAGAGCTGTCTCCCGGCGAAGATGAGCCGGGCTTCCGCATCTACGACCTCCTCGCGCCGCCCGCTGGCGCGGACAAGCCCAGGAGCGAGGGCGCCGCCCCGTCGAAGGCGAGCCGCACCCGCCAGCCCGACGAGCGCAAGGCTGACAAAGCCGACAAGGTGGAGCTTCGCGGGAAGCTGCTGGTCGTCGGGGAGCAGGACATCACCCTGGGCGGCGCGACCTGGAAGGCGGGCTCCAACTACTGGTTCTGGTCCAAGGACCCGGCGACGACGGGCGCGGACCCCTGCAAGGAGGAGCCGCTGCGCAAGATGGCTGAGCCCACGGAGCTGGAGAGCTTCGCGGTGCGCGTCGCGGTCGACGGGATGAAGCCGGGTGGCGGCGACAAGAGCAGCTTTCAGGCCGATGGCAGCCTGCCGGGCACCTCCTGCCGACCGGAGCACGCGGCGCGCGGTCCCAGCCGCCTGTTCGACCATCACGCGGAGTACGCCATGCGCGAGAAGCTCAGCGGGGCGCGGGGTACGCTCTTCCGCCTGGAGCTCTCCGACGCCCAGGGGCGACAGGCGCTGGGCTATGTCTACCACGACCCGGCGGCCCCGAGCTTCGGCGATCCAGGCCGCATCGGCTGGTTCTTGGAGACGGAGCTCACGCCCGACAGCACGCGAGCGCTCTCGCAGCTGGCCGCGCCACAGAGGCCCGCCTCCCGGTCCACCTATCAGCGGGCGCAGGCGGAGCCGCGGGGGCTCGTACACCTGGAGGGCGACGAGCTGCTGATCTTCACGCGGCAGGAGGAGCGCCCGGAGAAGGTGCGCGGCGTCAACACAATCGATGTCCTAAACCGCTGAAACTCACGGCCACGAACGCGCCAGGCGGAAGCCCAGGGTGCTGAACACCTCGTCGGGGCGGGCGGCGGTGCGGCTGGCCAGGCGGCAGAGGCGGGCGCTGGCGCGGTAATGGCCTCCCCGGACCGCGTAGAACTCGGCGGGCGCGTCATCGAAGCGAAGCATGCCGCCCTCGATGGGCGGGCCGTCACGCCGCCAGGGGTTGGCGCACCAGTCGCTCACGTTCCCAGCGAGCCCGCGCACTCCATAAAGGCTCCTGTCACCGGGTGAACCCCCGACCGGCGCTACGGAGGGCCGACCGGTCTGGGCCGCCAGCGCGTGCACCCAGGTCGGCTCGTAGAAGTCGCCCCAGGGGAAGGCCCGCGCGTCAGCGCCGCGCCCAGCCTTCTCGCGCTCCAGCTCGTGGGGCAGGCGCCACAGGTGCCCCGTCCGCGCGGACACCCACGCGGCGAAGGCGAGGGCGTCGTGCCAGCTCACCCGCGTCACGGGGCAGCGCAGCAGCGCCTCCAAGGGCCCCTCCCCCTCTGGGATCGGGCGGCCATCGCGCTCCCGCCAGACGACCGCCCCACGCTGCTCGCCGGGGATAGGCCGCGGCGTGCGGGCGGCTCGCTCCAGAGGATCGTCGATCGAGGCCAGAAAGGCCGCGTACTCCCCGAGCGTCACCGGGTCGCGCCGCAACACGAACCCGGGCAGCCAGACCCGCGCGGCCGGCGCCACATCCGCCGCCTCAGGGTCACCGCCTGCGAGGAAGGGGCCTGGGGCGATGAGCGCCTCCTCGGGGCTGAGCTCGCCGGAGCGCGACAGCCGCAGCTCGACGGGCTCTTCGTCCCCAGGCGGCGCGCCGCTCCAGCGCGCCAGACGCTCGACCTCGATGGGGAGCCAGAGGGGGTCGCAGCCGGGGGCATCGAGCCGCAGCAGCCAGGAACCTCGCCCGACAGCGCAGCGCAGCGGCGTCTCGCCGAGTCTGCGCTCCAAGGCCGGCTCCAGCCGTCTCCCAACCAGGACCCAGCGGTACAAGGAGACCTCGGCCCCGGCGGGGCTGCTGCGGAGCTCGAGCGTGCCATCCCCGTCGAGCCAGTCCCGGTGGCGCCCGGTGGAGCGCAGCAGCGCCTCCCAGTCCGCGGCGCCGCGATCCCCGCGGGCCTCGGCCTGGGCGCAGCGGGCGCGATAGTGATCGGCCAGGGCGTCCAGCGCCTCGGGCAGCTCGGGCGCGCGGTGCAGGGCGGTGTGCAGCAGGCTGATGCGCGCCCGCTCGAGCCGCTCTGCCTCGGCGATCAGCGCGCCCGCTTCATCCTCGGCGTCCCAGGCCGGTCGCCTGGTCTCTACGGGATCGGTGGCGCGCAGCGAGGCCAGGAGCCCCCTCGCCTCCGCGGCGCGCCCCCCCGCCGCGGCCCGCAGACGCGCGATCTCCGGCAGCAGCGCGTCGGCCTCCGCCACCACGGCGAGCGCGGCCTCCCGCTGACGACTGTCGTCGAGCCAGGCCTCGATCTCGTCGGCGAACGCGCGGGCGTCGGCCGGCCTGTCGCCGGCCGCCAGGGACATGGCCTGCGCGGCGAGCGCCGCCAGCGCCGCGGGGGCGGTCGAGGGCAGCGGCAGCACCTCCCCGTTCAGCTTCGCGGCGATCAGCTCCCAGACATCGTCGGAGGCGAAGGGCGCTCGACCCGCGAGGGCGTGATGGAGGGTGGCGCCGAGCGCGTAGACGTCGGCGGCAGGGCCGACCGGCTCGCCGAGCGCCTGCTCGGGCGCCATGTACATCGCCGTGCCGACGACCTCATCGCGCGGCTCCACCTCGTCGCCCACGCGCGCCAACCCCCAGTCCAGCACCACCACCTCGCCGAAGTCGCCGACCATGATGTTGTCGGGCTTCAAGTCCCGGTGGACCACCCCCTGGCTGTGCGCGTAGGCCACCGCCTGGGCGGCGCGCAGCAGCCACTCGACCAGGCGGCGCACCCCGGCGCCTCGTGCGTGGGCCTCGTGGATGTGGTCGGTGAGGGTTCGGCCGCGGACCTCCTGCATGCACAGGCCCAGGCGCCCATCGGGGAGCCGGCCGAGCGCGCTCACCGGCACGACGCCGGGGTGCTGAAGGCGCGCCATCAGCCTCGCCTCGCGCAGGAAGCGCGCCAGCGCCTCCGGATCGGCCTCGCGCTCCGAGCGGAGGATCTTCAGCGCGAGGCTGCGGTCCAGCACAGGATCGCGCACCCGCCGCACCACTCCCGCGCCACCCTCCCCGAGCGGTCCGAGATCCTCGAGCTCCGGCAGCCGCGGCGGGCGATCAGGCATCGGGCTCGCTCGACGAGAACCCAGGGGGGACCTCGACACCGAGCGCGGCGCACAGCTCGCGCACGCGCGCGGCCGACCGATGCCACGCCTTGTGGTGATTGCGCGCGCTGACCATGGTCCCGCGCCCGAAGGCCCGAAACGCCGCGTCGCGGCTGCCCAGCAGCGTCTCGGCGGCGTCGAGCGCGAGGCCCTCGAAGGCGGCGCACAGATCGAGATCCAGCGGCGCGCCGGCCTCGTGTCGCGCGACGGCGGTGGCGGCGAGGGCCGCGGCGGCCGAGCGCATGGCCTGCACAGGCGAGCGCCCGGGCTCCTGCTCCAGCGCCAGGGCCCGCTCGACATGGGCCGCACGGACCACCAGATCGCCCTCGCGCCGCTCGGAGACGGCGACCAGCCACGCGCGCCGCACCGTGTTGTCCAGCTGCCGGAGGTTGCCCGGCCAGGGCTGGGCGCGGAGCTGGGAGGCGGCCTCCGGATCGAGCGTGACCCGACCGGGGTGCTTCGCCTCCTGGTGGCGACGCGCCAGCATGACCTCTGCCCAGGCGGGGATCTCGTCGACGCGCTCGGACAGGCCAGGGAGCCGCACGGGGAGCACGTTCACACGATAGTACAGATCTTCGCGGAAGCGCCCCGCGGCCACCGCCGACCTCAAGTCACAGTTGGTCCCGACCAGGAAGCGCAGGTCGGCGCTCCGGGCCGCGCCGGTGGCGCCCAGGGGCCGGAAGCGACGCTCCTCCAGCAGCTGGAGCAGGGCGGCCTGCGCGCGCAGCGAGAGCTTGTCGATCTCGTCCAGGAAGAGGGTGCCGCCCTCCGCGCGCTCGACCGCGCCCTGGTGGTCGCGCACCGCCCCGGTGAACGAGCCGCGCCGCCAGCCGAACAGCTCGCCCTGCTGCATGTCGTCGGGGATCGTGAGCAGATCGAGGGCCTCGAAGGGGCCGTCCGCGCGCGCCGAGCGGGCATGCACCCAGCGCGCCAGCCGCGACTTGCCCGAGCCGGTCGGGCCGCTGATGAGCACGGTCTCGTCCTGCTGCGCGAAGATCCGCAGCAGGTCCATCAGGGCCGCCAGGTGCTGGCCGACCACGGGGAGCAGGGGGTCCTCCACGGCCCGCGAGGGAGCCTCCACCCGAGGATGGGCCGCCAGCCACGGCGCGGAGAGCGCGCACAGCACCTCGAGCTCGGGCAGCGCAGCCTCCCAGGGTAGAGGCCGCCCCACCGCCGAGAGGCAGTTCAGCTCCAGGGAGATCATGCCGAACAGCGCGCCCGTCGCGTCGATCAGCGGCAGCGACACGACGTGCGTCACCTCGCGCAGCAGGAGCGCCGACTGGCTCTGGAAGACCAGGCCGAGACCGGGCGTAGACGGGATCTCGGCGCCGGGGCCGCGCAACCCGCCGCGCTTGACGTCCAGCAGGATCGGGCCGCCCGTCGCCTCGACCTGCTGCCACACCGTGCCCGAGGTGGTCGGGGCGTCCGTGCCCCGCGGATGAACGATCAACGCCGTATATCCGCCGCCGGGGCGCAGATGCACGATGCCGCGCAGCAGCCGCGCGCCGCGCACGCGGCCCTCCAGCCCCTCCCCGAGCGCCGCCAGCGACGCCTCCACCAGCGCGGTCGCGAGGATCTCCAGGCCGGGGCGCCTTCTACACAGCTCGAGCAGGTCGTGCAGCCTGGACACAGCGGGATCCTCCGGGGGAGGATATCCAGCTGGCGACGCCTGACGCCAGACCAGCACGATGTCCCAGCGGGACAGGCGCGTCCGCGTCCATCGCCAGCCCGTCCTCATTGCCCTTCCTGAGCCCGTGGATAGGACGATCAGGCCATGAACACCATCATCCTCTCCGGTCTGCTCGCCTGCACCGCGGCGTCGCCCCTGGTGTCGGACACTCCGAGCACGCCGGAGTCGGGCGACACCTCGGGCGAGGCGGCCGACGCCCTCCCCGGCTGGCGCGGTGACTTCGGCAGCCCGCTCGTCCCCTTGGAGTCCGTACCCGGCTGGGACTCGCCCGTGTTCAGCGACACCAGCGTGATGCACATCGATCTGACGCTGTCAGAGGCGTCCTACGCCGCGCTGGAGACGGACCCGACCACCTACGTGGAGGGCTCCGTCACCGTCGGCGCGCGCACCTGGTCGCCCGTCGGCGTGCGGCTCAAAGGGACGGCCAGCTTCCAGCCCATCGACGCCAAAGCGAACTTCAAGCTCAAGTTCGAGGACTATAGCGAGGGGCGCTTCTTCGGCCTGGACCGCCTCACGCTGCAGAACAACTACTGGGACCCGTCGATGATGGCCCAGGTCCTCGCCTACCGGTTCTTCGCCGACGCGGGCGTGCCGTCGCCCCGCACCGGCTACGCCTGGGTGACCTTGAACGGCGTGGACAAGGGCCTCTACACGATGCTGGAGAGCATGGACAGCCAGCTGGTCGACCGCCTCTGGCCCGACTCCGAGGGCAACCTCTACGAGACCACGGCGGACTGCGACTTCGACGGCGACGGCTCCTGCTTCGAGCTGCAGGAGCAGGGCGACGGCGAGCCCGACCCCGACGCGGCGCTGGACAGCGCGCTCGCCGCCGTGGACGCCGGCACCCAGGACGCCCTCCGCGCGGCCTTCGACTGGGAGAACCTGATCGCCTTCCTCGCGGCCGAGCGCGTCCTCAACCACGCCGACAGCTACTCCTACAACCTGAACAATTACTTCGCCTACCACGACCCGGTCACCGATCGGGTCAGCCTCCTGCCCTGGGGCTGCGACTCCACCTTCAACAACGGCTACCGCGAGGTGCTCGCTGGGGAGTCCGAGGGCTGGCTGGGGCGCTTCTGTGAGTCGGACGCCGCCTGCGAGGATGAGCTGCACACCGCGCTGCCCCTGACCGCGGATCTGCTCGCGAGCACCGACCTCGCCGGCTACGCCGAGCAGCGCCGGGAGCTCATCCGCCCCTATGTGGAGGCGGACCCGCTCGCCGTCTACACGCCCGAGCACTTCGAGGCGTGGACCGACGCGCTCATCGTGTGGATCGACGAGCGCCCTGCCGAGATCGACGGCTTCCTCCGCCTCTGGGAGTGAGCCCCCGCCGAGGGTCCGCGCCGAGGGTCAGACCTTATCCATTATCCATTTCCCAGCGCGACCAGCACGCCCTCCTCGAAGCCCCAACGCTCCGCCTCGAAGGCGTCGAGATCGTGCACGTCGTGGGTGACCAGCACGACAGGGAGCTCCCGCGCCTGGCACCACGCCGCTACCTCCACCGCGAGGCGGGCGCGCAGCGGGCGGTCCAAGGCGGCGAAGGGCTCGTCCAGCAGCAGGACGCGCGGCCGGGAGAGCATGGCCCGCCCGAGGGCGACGCGCTGACGCTCGCCGCCGGAGAGATGACGGGGGGCGCGGTCGAGCAGGGCCTGGAGCCCGAGCAGGCTGGCGACCTCCGCCATCCCCTCCCCTCCCCCGAAGCGCAGGTTCTCCGCCACCGAGAGCTCGCGCGGCAGGCTGAAGGACTGCGG
>CAZKWG010000071.1:0-17056 GCA_964556105.1 uncultured Enterobacterales bacterium
GAGGGCTGCGGCGAGGGCGAGTGTGGCGCCTGCACGGTGCTCATCGACGGGGAGCCCGCCGCCTCCTGCCTCGTGCCCCTGCTGCAGGTGCAGGGCGCGCGCGTCGAGACGGTGGAGGGCCTGGCGCGTGACGGCCGGCTCGATCCGGTCCAGGCCGCCTTCATCCGGCACGGCGCCGCGCAGTGCGGGATCTGCACCCCGGGGCTGCTGGTGATGGCGCGGGCGCTCCTGGACCGCGAGGCTCACCCGACGCCGGAGGCGGCTCGCGCGGCGCTGTCCGGGAACCTCTGCCGCTGCACCGGCTATCAGAAGGTCATCGACGCCGTCGTGGACGCGCTCGTCACGCCAGGGGAGGGCGGCCCATGCTGAGGTGCACCGCTCCTGCGCGGTCGGCGCGCACGCTGGACGAGGCGCTCGCGCTGCGCGCCGCCATGCCCGGGGCCGTGGTGCTCTCCGGCGGCACGGACGTCATGGTCGGCCTGGAGAGCGGCGTTCTGGCGCCCGCCGCCGTCCTCAACCTCTGGGGCTGCGCCGGGCTGCGCTACCTGGAGGGCGACGCCGAGCAGGGGCTGAGCATCGGCGCGCTGTGCACGATGACGGACCTTCGCCGCTCGAACGCTACGCCTCAGGCCCTGCGCGACTGCGCCGCCACCGTGGGCGCCGAGCAGATCCAGGCGCGGGCCACCGTGGGCGGGAACATCGTCAACGCCTCGCCCGCCGGGGACACGCTGCCGATGTGGCTGGCGCTGGACGCGGAATTCGAGCTGGCCAGCCAGCGCGGCAGCCGCCGTGTCCCGGCCGCGAGCTTCTTCCTCGGCTATCGCAAGGTGGAGCTCGCCCCGGACGAGCTGCTGGTCGCCGTTCGCCTGCCCCCATGGCGCGGGGGCTGGGGCGAGGACCACATGGTCTACCGCAAGGTCGGCACGCGCGCGGCCCAGTCGATCTCCAAGGTCGTGCTCGGGGCGCGGGTGCGGATCGTCGAGGGGAAGATCGCCCAGGCGCGCGTCGCCATGGGCTCGGTCGCGCCGGTCCCCCTGCGGCTCTCGCGGGTCGAAGAGGCCCTCGTGTCCGGCGCGCCGCACGCCCAGGTCGCCGAGCTCGTCGCTCAGGACATCGCGCCCATCGACGACGTGCGCAGCACGGCCACCTATCGGAGCACCGTCGCCCGCAATGTCTTGCGGAGCTGGCTTGGGAGCCTCCCGGTTTGAGGTAGAGTAGGGGTCTCCCTGTCCAGGAATCCCGCTTGAGCGCACCGGTCGAGGTCCTCGCCGCCACGCTCCCCTTCGCCATCCGCGCCGCGTTGGCGGGTGCGCGCGATCCCGTGGACGCCCGCACGCAGCTCGACGCCGTGGTCCTGGTCGCCGATATCTCGGGGTTCACCACGATCTCTGCGGATCTGGCCAGCCTGGGAGCCGCGGGGCCCGAGGAGCTGAGTCGGCTGCTCAACCGATCCTTCGGCGCGCTGGTCGAGCTCGTCGCCCTCTATGGGGGAGATGTCGTCAGCTTCGCCGGTGACGCCTTCGTGGCGATCTGGCCGGCAGAGGCGGACGGGGAGCGCGCGCTGCGCCTCGCGGCGAGCTTCGCCCTGGTGATGCCCTCCGCCACGGGGCGTCCCGAGGACATGCCGCCCGGCGCCCCCGAGATCCGCCTGCGCGCCGGGATCGCGATGGGGCCCGTGCTCCTGGCGCCGGTCGCTGCCGCCGAGGGGCGCTGGAAGCTGGTCGTCGCGGGGGCCGCCGTCGCGCACGCCGCGGCGATCCAGCGCGAGGCGGCGCCGGGCCAGACCGCGATCACCGATGGCGTCGCGAAAAGGCTAGGTAATCTAGCCCAGGTCTCGCCGCTTCGAAGCGGCGCCCTGCTCGTCTCCCTCTCCGAGGAGCCCGCCACCGCGCCCCTGCGCCCCGACGCGCCTCCCCCCGAGCTGGCCTCGCGGCTGCGCCCCTTCGTCCCCGAGGCCATCCTCGGGCGGCTGGAGGCCGGGCTCTCGGCCTGGGTGGCGGAGCTTCGCCCGGTCACCGTCGTCTTCGTCCGCCTGCCGGGCTTCAGCGTCGCCGAGCCCCCGCCCAGCGAGGCGCTGCAGCAGCTCGCGCGGGTCGTGACGAGCTGCCTGAGCCGTCTGGAGGGCGTGCTCGACAAGTTCGGCGTGGACGAGAAGGGCCTCTTCGTGCTGGCCGGCTTCGGCCTCCCGCCCCTCTCCCACGAGGACGACGCCCTGCGCGGGGTGCGCGCCGCCCTCGCCATCCGCGACGCGCTGGCCGAGGAGGGCCACGCCGCCACCCTGGGCATCACCACCGGGCGCGTCTTCTGCGGCACCCTGGGCGGCCCCTCGCGCTGGGAGTACACGATGCTGGGCGACGTCGTGAACCGCTCGGCGCGGCTCATGCAGCGGGCCAGCCTGGGCGAGGTGCTCTGCGACGAGGCGACCCGCGTGGCGGTGGGCGGGCGCGTCGCCTGGGAGGCGCTGGAGCCCGTTCAGCTCAAGGGCATGCGCGCCCCCCTGGCGGCCTTCCGTCCCGTGGGCATCCTGGCCCCCCAGAGCGGCGGCGGGCGGCGGGAGAGCCTGGTGGGTCGGGACGCCGAGCGCGCGCTGCTGCGGGCCGGTCTGGAGCGCGTGCAGGCCGGGCAGGGGGGGGAGCTGGTCGTCGTCCGCGGCGAGGCGGGGATCGGCAAGTCGCGCCTGCTCGGCGACCTGCGCGCCACCGCCGAGACCATGGGCCTGCGCGTCGTCGGCACCTCGGCCGACTCCATCGAGCGCCTGACCCCCTACCACGCCTGGCGCCCCGTCTTCGGCGAGCTGCTCGGCGTGCGCGGGCGGGCCAGCCGCGAGGCCGCGCGCCGGCGCCTTCCCAGCCTGCTGGGCGAGGAGAGCGCCCCCCTGCTGCCGCTGCTGGAGGTCGTGCTGCTGCTCGGCCTGCCCCAGAGCGCCGCGACCCAGGGCATGAACCCGGAGGCCCGCGCCGACCGCACCCGCGCGCTGCTGGTGGAGCTGCTGGGCGCCCTGGCCGAGCAGAGCCCGCTGGTTCTGGTCCTGGACGAGGTTCACTGGCTCGACTCCGCCTCCTGGTTGTTGCTGGCCGAGGTCGCCGCCAACCTGCCGGGCCTGCACCTCGTCATCGGCACCCGCCCCCTCGACGGCGAGCGTGAGGCCAGCCTCGAGCGCATGCTCGCGCTCCCCCGCGCGCGCCTGCTCGAGCTCGGGCCCCTCGCGCCCGAGGCGCAGATCGCCCTGGCCGCCGCGGTGCTGGGCGTGGACGTCGTGCCGCCCGCCATGGTCCGCGCGCTCATCGCCCGCGCCCAGGGGAACCCCTTCTACACCGCCGAGCTCGCCCTGGCGCTGCAGGCCAACCGCGCCGAGGTCGAGGACGGCTCACCCTGGCAGACCCTGGCCCCGTCCAGCCTGCCCACCTCCGTCGAGGGCGCCCTGGCCAGCCGCATCGACCGCCTCGCGCCCGGCGCGCAGGTGGCGCTGAAGGCCGCCAGCGTCTTCGGCCGCCCCTTCACCGTGGCCGACCTGCTGGCCATCCACCCCGTCTCCGACACCCCCGCCTCGCTGGAGCGCACGCTGAGCAGCCTGCACCGCGCCGGCCTGGTACAACCCGTGGTGGAGCAGGGCGAGGAGCGCTGGACCCTCTCCAGCGCGCTGGTGCGCGACGCGGCCTACGGGTTGATGACCTTCGCCCAGCGCAAATCCCTGCATGCCGCCGTCGCGGTGCGCATGGAGGGCAGCCGCGCCGAGGGCCACCCGGTAGACCTGCCCGTGCTCGCCTTCCACTGGACCCGCGCCGAGGTCACCGATCGCGCCGTCGCCGCCCTGGACGAGGCGGGCGAGGAGGCCAGCCGCTACTACGCCCTCGAGGAGATGCGGCGCTTCTTCTTGAAGGCCCTCGCGCTGGCCCCCGACGCGCCCCCTGGGCAGCGCAGCCGCTGGCTGCTGCGCGTCGGCCTCACCCGGCTGCGCGTCGGCCTGCCCTCCGAGGCGCGCGGCTACCTGCTCGAGGCGCTCGGCCTCCGCGGCCACCACCCGCCGGAGACGCCGAAGAAGGCGGTTTTTCCACTTCTTCTCGAGCTGGCGCGCCAGGGCGCCCGCCGCGTCCTCCCGCGGTCCTGGCTGGGCCGGGTCAGCGAGGACCGCCTGGACGCCCGCCTGTGGCTCGAGCTGGGCTGGTCCGAATATTTTCGGGTCGAGCCCGTCTTTGCGCTCTACGCCATCCTGCGCGCCGTGAACGCCGCCGAGGTGCTCGGCCCCTGCTACGAGCGCACCGTCGGCTCCGCCACCCTCTCCGCCTTCGCCTCGCTGGCGGGCCTGCGGGGACCGGCGCGGCGCTGGAGACGGCTGGCCCTGGAGGGCGTCGAGGCCACCGGCGAGCCGGCCACGGGCGGGAGCGCGCTCGGCGTGCTGGGAGCGGGGGCGCTGGCGCGCGCGGACTGGCCGGACGCCCGGGACCTGCTGGAGCGCGCCCGCGAGCTCGACGCCGCCGCCGGTCTGGTGGAGGACCGCGATCTGGCGCAGATCCTGCTCGGGCAGGCGGCGCTGGCCCAGGGCGCGCTCGACGAGGCGGAGCGGCTCGGGCAGGAGGCGCAGGCCGCGGGGGATCGGCGGGGAAGCCCGATCGTCCGCGTGCGGAGCCGCTTCTTTCTGGGCTCGGTGGCGCTGGCGCGGGGAGACGCGGCGGCGGCGATCCGCCCGCTGCGCGAGGCGTCGAGCGTCGTGGACCGCGGGCTCGGCCTGGACGTCGCCAGCGACATGGCGGCCAAGGCCAGCGGCGCGCTCGCGGCCATCCTGGGCGGCGACGCGGAGGCCGGAGCTGGCGCGCTGCGCGGGCTGGTCGGCGATCCACGCCTGATCGTCGCCGCTGGCGCACCCGCGCTGCGCCTCGGCGAGGTGGTGGGGCTCGGGTTGTTGCTGCTCGCCGAGCGCGATCCTCCCGCCTGGCAGGAGCCCGCCAGCCGCTTCCTGCTCGCCTTTCGGAGGCGGACGAAGAACGCGCTCCTTCACGCGCCGACCGCCGCGCGCCTCTGGGGTCGCGCCCTCTGGCTGGAGGGCCGCAAGAAGGAGGCTCACGCGGTCTGGGCGGAGGGCGCCGCGCTGGCGGCGAGGCACGGCATGGCCGTGGAGCGGGCGCTGATCGCGCAGCAGCACGAGGCCGGGATCAGTACCTTGGCGCCATGAGGAACAGGTAGGCGGCGCCGGAGCTGCTCCCGCCGATGGTCTCGCCGCTGGCGCCGACGAGCAGATCGGCGCGGCCGTCCGCGTCCAGGTCTCCGGCGCCCGCGAGCGCGCTCCCGGCGCTCCCGCCCCAGCTCTCCCCGGTGAGGGTGAGGTCGGCGTCGGACAGCGAGCGGCTGCCCGTGACGGGCCCCAGCACGAGGTAGGCCGCGCCCTCGGAGCGGTCGATCTCCGACCAGCCCGAGGCGCCGACCGCCAGGTCGGGTTGACCGTCGGCGTCCACGTCTCCCGCGCCGCTCACGGCCGAGCCGGCGGCGTGGTCCACACCTTCGCCGCTCAGCTTCGCGTCCGCCGACGAGAGGCTCAGCGTGCCCTCCCGCCAACCCAGCACCAGGTAGGCCGCGCCCGCGTCGTCGCCGCCCGCGTCCTGGCTGGAGGCGCCGACGACCAGGTCCGGGAGGCCGTCGCCGTCCATGTCTCCCGCGCTGGAGACCGCGACGCCGGCCCGATCGCCGGCGGCCTCCCCGACCAGCTTCCCGTCCGCGTCGCCGAGGCTCACCGCGCCCGAGACCGGCCCCAGGGCGAGGTAGACTGCGCCCGCGTAGGTCCCGCCCTCGTCGTTGGCGTTCGCCCCCGTCGCGAGGTCTTCGTAGCCGTCGCCGTCCACGTCTCCCATCGCGCAGAGCGCGTACCCGGCGTAGTCGTTGGCGTCCTCGCCGCTCAGCTCCGCGTCCGCGAGGCCGAGATCGAGGCTCCCGCTCAGCGGGCCCAGCACGAGGTAGGCGGCGCCCGCGTCACCCCAGGTCAGGCCGTGCTTCATGGCCCCGATGGCCAGGTCTGGCGACCCGTCGCCGTTCGTGTCCCCCACGCCTGCGACCGCGATCCCGGCGAAGTCGTACTGGTCTTCCCCCAGCAGCTTCGCGTCCGCGTCCGCGAGCTCGAGCGCGCCCGTCGCGGGCCCGAGCACGAGGTAGGCCGCGCCCGCGTCGCCAGCGCTCGCGCTGTTGCGCCAGGCGGCGATGAGCAGATCGTCGAACCCGTCTCCGTCCATGTCGCGCGCGGCGGACAGGGCCCTGCCGGCCTCGTCCTGCGCGCGCTCCCCTAGAAACGTCGCGTCGGCCTCGGACAGATCCTTGGTCCCCGACACGGGCCCGAGCACGAGGTAGGCCGCGCCTCCCTCCGCGGCGCCCGCGTCCTGTCGGTAGGCGCCGATGGCCAGATCCGGCGTCCCGTCTCCGTTCACGTCCCCGGCGGCGGCGACGGCTGCCCCCGCCTCGTCGTCGAGCTCCTCTCCGACGAAGATCGCGTCGGCTTCGGACACATCGACCGCGCCGCTCCACGGGCACTGCGCCTCGGCCTCCTCCACCGCGCCGTCGCAGTCCTGCACCAGGTGGTCGCCGCAGACCTCCGCCGCGCCCGGGTAGCGACTCGTGTCCCGGTCGTCGCAGTCGGTGAGGTTGTCGCCTTCCTCCTCGAGGAAGCCCTCGGGCACGGCGCAGCCGGTCGTCACGGCGCTCGCGTCGCCATAGCCGTCCGCGTCGTCGTCGGGCGCGTAGGTCCGCCGGTCGATGGCGTCCCCGTCCGCGTCCCCGTCGCAGTCGTTGTCGGCGTCGTCGCAGACCTCGAGCGCGCCGGGGTACGCGCTCGGGTTGGTGTCATCGCAGTCCTCGCAGGCCAGGAAGGCGTCTCCATCCTGGTTCTCGTCGTCCACGCTCCCGTCACAGTTGTAGTCGGTCCGATCTCCACACGGCTCGGGAGCCCCGGGCCAGACCCGGCTGGCGCCCAGGCCCTGATCCTGGCAGTCGCCGCCCTTGGCGACCCAGCGGGCTCCCGGCGCCGCGCAGGCCCGCTGGCCGCCGTCGTCGGCGCCGTAGCCGTCGCCGTCCCGGTCGAGGAACCAGTCGGAGGCGTCCGACGCGTCGGACTCATCGCCCGAGCAGTTGTCGTCCACGCCGTCGCAGGTCTCGATCCGGCTCGGGTTGGTGTAGAAGTCCAGGTCGTCGCAGTCCCCGCCGGGGAGGGCGCCGCTCTGGGGGGCGAAGGTCGTGCTCAGGCCCACATCGGCGTCGGACACGTAGCCGTCTCTGTCCTGGTCGTAGTCGTCCTCGCCGCCGCAGTCCTCGTCCTTGCCCGAGTAGGGGGCGTCGCGGGCGTCGGGGTTCACCGCGGCGTCCGCGTCGTCGCAATCCGGGCCGCCCTCGGCCTCCCCGACATAGGCGTCCCCGTCATTGTCCTCGTCGGTCAGGACGATCTCGCCCAGGTCCACGCAGCCCTCGGGTCGGTCCGCGTCGTCTACGGTGAAGTCGGGGAGCGTGAACGACTCGCCCTGCCAAGAGAAGCGGTTGTAGGTCATGCTGAGCCGCACCTCCTCGCCCGTGGGCAGCGGGATGGTGAAGCGGCCGTCCTCGTCGGTCTGGAAGTCGCCCCCCGTCAGCGTGCTGCCCTCCTCCAAGGTGATGCTGGCGTTGTGGATGGGGCGGCCGAGGTGGACGAGCGTGCCCGTCGCGCACTGGTTGTCGTTCTCGAAGGCGTCGCAGTTCCACCAGGAGAAGTGGGGGACCTCGGCCTGGAAGCGCCCGCCCTCGAGGCGGCCCTCGCCGGCCTCCTGCCAGCGTCCGCTCGCCTCGTCGAAGCCAAAGAGGCCGTAGCCCGCGGGGTTCTGCGCGTCCTCCTCATCCGCCAGCGGGAAGGAGATCGTCGCGGGAGCGGCGATCTGAGCGGGGAGCCCGTCGGCGTCCTGGATGCGGACCTCGATCATCCCGAGCGACTTTAGTAAAGCAACTTGACCATCTCGGTCGGCCATCAGCGCCCCGGGGGCGGCGGAGATGGTCTGCCGGGCGTTCAGCAGGGTGACGGCGACGGTGACGGGCTCGGTCACGGGCGCGCCGTCGGCGTCTCTCAGCCCCTCCTCCGGCAGCGTGATCTCCACGCCGTCCGCGGTCTGAAGCGCGCCGCCCAGGGCAGGATCCCAGCTCAGGAGCTCGGCGGGCGCGAGGTGCAGCCCCACGTAGGCCCAGGTCTCCGCGACCAGCGCGCGCGTCCTGCTCGTCGTGCTGAAGCCATCGGCCTCCGCGTGGACGATCACCTCGCCGGAGGGGAGATCGTGAAGGGTGAAGAAGCCTTTTCCGTTGGTGGTGGTCTTGCGGGCCCCCACCGTGACGCGCGCGTCGGGCACGGGCTCGCCGTCGGTGGTCCGCACATAACCCTGGAGCTTCGCCGTCCCGCTCGCCTCGAGCGGCGCGTCGGTCGGCGTCTCGCGCACCTCATCGACGGCGTACTCCGGCGCGCAGGCGGCGAGCGCGAGGGGCAGCAGGGCCAACGCGAGGCGTGCCATGGACGAGCCTCCTGAGAGGCCAGTGTACGCCTCAGCCGGGCGTGGCGTCGCGCTGATGCAGCAGCAGCGCGTTGCCTTCGCTGTCCTTGATCACCGTCATCCGGCATCGCGGGCCACGAATCAGGCCGCTCATCTGCTCTACGCCCGCCGCCTGCAGCCGGGCGGTGAGCGCCTCGAGATCATCGACCTCGAGCGCGACGGTGCTGCCCGCCGTCGCGCTCGGCGCGGCGCCGGTGGTGTTGGTGAGCGCGATGCAGCCGCCGCCCGGCAGATCGTACTCCACCCACCACTGGTCGCCCCGGCCGCCGTGCATCCCTACGGTGAGCCCGAGCGTCTGCTCGTAGAAGGCGCGGGCGCGCGGGACGTCGGTGACGGGGATGATCGTAAACGCCACCTTGGCGATCATGGTCTTCGCTCCTGTCTCGTTCACCAGCGTTCTAACCGGCTCCCTCGTGGTTTGCCTGCGCGGGCTCCCGGCGCTACGCTCCGTCCAGAGGACGATTCATGGCAGCGCCGACCGACCCTGTTGACGGCCCCGAGGACCTCGATCGCCCTCCCCAGGAGCGGCCCACGCCAGAGCAGGAGGCCGCCGCGATCGCCGCCCAGATGGAGATGATCGCCTTCGCCCGGACCTTCTCCGCCCGCCGCCCCTGGGTGAGCTGGGTCTTCGCCGCCACCGCCGGGCTGGTCTTCCTGGCGCAGAGCGGGCTCGGGCTGGGCGGGCTGGACATGCCGGCGATGGTGCGCCTGGGCGCGATCCGTCCGGAGGGCGTGAGCCTGCTGACGCCGCTCTCGTCGGCCTTTCTGCACGGCGGCGTGCTGCACATCTTCATGAACCTGAGCGTGCTGCTCGGCCTGGGCGCGATGTTGGAGCGGCTGGTGGGCCCCCGTCGCACCCTGCTGCTCTACGCGATCTCGGCCTTCGCGGGCGGCATGGTGGCGCAGCTCGCCTCGGACAAGGCGGTGGTGGGCGCGTCCACGGTGCTGTGGGGCGTCTTCGCCGCGGCGGCCTTCGTGTCCTGGCGTCGGCCCGAGCTGTTCCCCGGCGACTCGGCGGCGGGCTTCCGGCGCTCGATGGTCCAGACCCTGGTCATCAACCTGCTCATCTCGTTGATGCCCGGCGTCTCGCTGGCGGGCCACCTGGGCGGCGCGCTGGGCGGCCTGCTGGTGGCCGCGAGCGGGCTCCTGGGCGCGGGTGTCGTGCGCCCAGCCAACGGCGGCGCCCCCATCGACCACGGCGGCCCGGGGTGGAGCGGCGCGGCGGCCCTCTCGGCGCTCGCCCTCTGGGGGAGCCTCGGGTACGCGCAGCTCGACGGCCAGCCCTGGCGCCTGCTCGGCCCGGTCGAGACCGCCGAGGTCCAGGTGCCCGGCACGGCGATCTCGCTCGATCTCCCGGTGGTCCAGGCGGGGGAGGGCGCGACGGCGGCGCGGGCGACGCTGGAGGAGCGCCACCTCGTCGCCGGCGATCTGTTCTCCGATCCGATGATGGTGGAGCTGAGCGTCCTCCCTGACGCCATCACGGGCGGCGCCCTGGCCGATCCCCACGGCGAGCTCGGGCAGGTGCTGCGCGAGCAGGTCACCGCCCTGCTCCCCGACTTCCGTCTCGGCGAGGTGCTGCCGGCGGACGGCCCGGACGGCAGCCCCGGCGTCATGGCCATCGCCCGCCTGCCGGCCGAGGGCACGGTGCCCGTCCGCGTGGACGTCCGGGCGCTGGGTCCGGACCTGGTGATGTGCATGATCCTGCGTTATGGCGAGCTGCCCGAGGTCTGGCAGGGGGCGGCGAACCGCATGCTCGACAGCCTGCGTCGGGACGCGCCCACGCCCTCTCCGTAGAGGTCTCCATGCCCGCCTGGTTCACGCCTGAGCTCTTCCGCTTCCTCGCCGATCTGGACGCCAACAACGAGCGCCCCTGGTTCGAGGCGAACAAGGCCCGCTTCGAGGCCCACGTCAAAGACCCGTCCCTGCGCTTCATCGGCGCCTTCGCCGAGCCCCTGCGCGGCATCAGCCCACACTTCCTGGCCATCCCCAAGTCCCAGGGTGGGTCGATGTTCCGTATCCACCGGGACACGCGGTTCTCGGTCGACAAACGGCCCTACAAGAACAACATCGGGCTCCACTTTCGCCACGCCGCCGGCAAGGACGCTCACACGCCGGGCTACTACCTGCACATGCAGCCCGCCCAAACCGCGGACGGCGGCTGCTTCGCCGGCCTCGGCCTGTGGATGCCCGACCCCGAGACCCTCGCCCAGATCCGCCGCGCCATCGTCGAGCAGCCTGAAGAATGGTCCGAGGTCAAGCAGGCCATGGCCGAGGCCGGGATGGCCATCCAACATGACGAGAGCTCGCTCAAGCGCCCTCCCAAGGGTTACCCCGAGGACCATCCGCACCTGGATGATCTGCGGCTGAAGAGCTTCGCCGTCATGCGGCCTCTGCGGGAGGAGGACATCCTCGCGCCGGACCTCATGGAGCGCTTCACGGGGATCTGCAGAGACGGGTCGCCGCTGGTGTCGTTTCTGTGTTCAGCGGTCGGGCAGCCGTTCTGATCCCACCCTACTCCTCGACATACCCCGCCGCCTTCAGCATCTCCAACACGTCCTCGCTCACCGTCACGTCATCGGCGCGCACGGCGGAGACCTGGGCGACGAAGCGGCTCATCTCCGCGTCGGGCTCCCAGGGAGCCGGGCTCTGCTCCTGCGGATCCCGCCCCAGGTCCACGCTGCTGTAGACGCCGTCACGCCAGGTCCGTTTCTGCGCGCCCTCCTCCCAGCGCGAGGCGAAGACTGAGCCGTAGAAGGCGCCGCCGGAGGCAAGGTAGCGGTTCGGGTGCGCCCAGGCGGGCTGCTCGACCGGCAGCAGCGTGGCGGGCAGGGCGCCGTCGCGCAGGAGGTGGAAGACGTGGGTGGCGGAGAGCAGCGCAGGCAGGCTCAGCGTCGGGAGGCCGCGCGCCAGGACGGGCACGCGGGCGTTGGCCTCGGCGGTGGTGAAGCCGTGGTCGATGAGTCCGCCCTCGCCGAGCAGCTCGCCGTGATCGCTGGTGACGACCAGCCGGCAGCGCCCGAGGCACCAGCCGCGCTGCTCCAGGAGGTCGAGCACGCCGCCCAGCTGATCGTCCGCCCGCCGCACCCCGTAGTCGTAGACGTCGGTGAGGTGGGCGAGGAAGGCCGTCCGCTCCTCGGGAGTCAGCTCCTGCTTGTACCAGCGCGTCCAGACGTCGTCCGGCCGACCCGCGCGATAGAGCAGCTCCGGCCGCTCGGGCAGCCAGTCCAGGCCGGCGGGGACCGCGTCCCAGGGTTGGTGCGCGGCGACGATGTTCACGACCAGGAAGAGGGGGCCGCCGTCCGGGTCGAGGGAGCGCAGCGCCGTCTCGACCCCGGCGACGGGATCGACGCCGTGGAAGTTGGGGGCGACGATCACGGGCTCGCCGAAGCCGCGGGTGAGGCCGGACGCGGGCGCCAGCACGGGGTTGGCGGAGACCAGGCGGGTCTGGTAGCCGCGGGCCGCCAGCTGCTCGGCGAGGGTGGGCAGCTCCCCGTCCAGCGGGAGGGTGTGGACGGCGGTGCCGGGCATGAGGACGCCATAAGCCTCGCCGTCCGTGGGCAGGGGCAGCTCGTGGGCGCCGTGCTGAAGCGGCGGGACGCCCGTGAAGAAGCTGGCGTGGCTGGGCAGGGTCCAGCTCGCGGGCGAGACGGCGCCGCAGGTGTAGGCGGCGCCCTCGGCGGCTAGTTTGTCTAGTCTTGGCGTGGTGGGGCGGGCGTAGCCGCACAGCGAGGTGTGGTCGGCGCGCACCGTGTCCAGGATCACCAGGACCACGCTCTCCGGCCCCAGGCTCGCCTCGCGCGCGAGCCAGGCCGCGCGCCCGCCCAGCGCTGCGCCGAGCACGAGCAGCACGCCCAGCAGGCCCCGTTGTTGCGCCGGGCTCACAACTCCAGCAGCTCCCCGTCCAGGGACTCCGCCAGCTCCTCCGCCAGGGCGCAGGCGGCGTCCCAGGCGCCGAGGTTGTCGGCCCACTCGTCCTCCAGCGCCAGCACCCGGCCGTCCGAGTCCAGGTCGTAGAAGGACAGCTCGATGGTCCAGGTCTCGGGCTCCAGGCCCTCCTCGTCCTGGTCGGCCTCGTCTGGGCTGGCCTCGTCGTCCGCGCCCGCCTCCTGCTCGCCCGCCGCGGCGTCCGAGGCCGCCTGCACCAGGGCGTTCGGCACGACGAAGATGGCCGAGATCATGTCGGTGTCGTCTACCTGCACGGCGAAGCTCACGCCCGGCCAGCTCTTCACGATCGCCGCCACCGCGCTGCGCACGCGCTCCACGCGCAGGTCGCCCCAGGGGAGTCTCCAGGTCAGCTCGCCAGACATCGTCGCCTCCTCCCGACCCTCTAACGTCCCTCGACCGTTGGCAGCTCGCTGATGTCTTTGCCGAGCTCGGTCAGCATGTCGCGCAGCCATGTCCGCACGGCGCTCACGCCCAGCGGCCCCGGCTCGAGCTGGGGGAGGGGATCGAAGGCCACGGCGGCGAAGCTGGCCTCGGGCACGCCCAGCTTCTGACGCGCGTCCTCGAGGTAGCGGGGGCGGTCGCGCTCGCGCAGGGTGTCGATCTTGTTGATGATCGCCAGCGCCGGGCGGCCGGTGGCCACCACCCGATCCCAGTCGCTCTTCTCGCGCGTCTGCACGCCGCCCTGGGCGTTGACCAGGTACAGGTAGAGGTCGATGTGGTCCAGCACCTGGCGCGTCTCTTCGGTGATGGCCGCGTCGATGTCGCCCAGGCCCGGCGTGTTGATCACGTAGAGGGCCGTGGCGCCGGGCACGCGATGGATGGCGACCTCGCGGGTCGAGCCGGCGATGGGGTTCACGTCGCCGGTCTGGATGCCGAAGAGGGCGTAGAGCGCGCTGTCCTTGCCCGAGCTGGGCGAGCCGATGATGCCGATGGTGATGCGGTGGCGGACGATCTGGCGCAGGCGCGCCACCTCGAGCACAGCGGGCAGCAGGACGCCGTCGCGAGGGCGGCCGAAGTACCAGAGCGCTCCCAGGGCGCCGACCGGGCCCATGGGCAGCAGCACGAGGCTGGCCACCCGCGCGGCGGTCGCCCCGGCCAGCACGGCGCCGATCTGGTAGCCGGCGCTGCGCCCCAGCCTGCCCCGCGCCACGTCCAGCGCGCGGCGCCCGTTGGTGGGGGCCTCGCCGTCCATCCCGAGCAGGCTCCAGGCCCGCGCCCGCGACTGGGTCTCCAGCTTGTCCCAGGCCGTACGCAGCACGGCCGCCGAGATGGCCTGCTCCAGCCCCTCGTCATCGGCCTCCGCCGAGAGCTTGAGCGAGAGCCGCTTCGCCAGGCTGCGCAGCACGCGCGGATAGGTGGGGCCCTCGCCGCGGCGCAGGATGTTCATGAAGATGTGGCCGCCCGCGCGCCGCAGCGTGAGGTCCAGCGCCGCCGCCAGCTTGCCCAGCCCGAGCCCCTCCGGGTTCACCTGCAGCGCGGTCGCCAGGGGCAACAGCTCGTCGCGGTGGCTGCGGCGCAGCAGCTCGGAGAGGGGGAGGGGTGGGTTGCTCATCTCTGCTGGCGATCCTTGTACTGGAAGGCCTCGGCGTCAAAGACATCGCGGAGCTCGTCCGCGCTCATCGCCTTTCCTGCGGCCCGCTGGCGGAGAAACGCCACGGTCGCTTTCCCGACGCCATAGGTCGAGGCCGCAGCGAGCGTGGCGCCGAGCGCGCTGGTGGCAAGCTCGACCACCTGGCCGCCGGGGATCCAGCCCGCGGTCTTCAGCGCGCCCATGGCCCAGCGCACGAAGCCCTTGCTGGTGCCGGCCAGGATCTCGGCCAGCAGGAAGGTCACCACGTCGCCGGCCAGGCGCTCGCCGTAGATCGCCGCCAGCTCGCTGATCAGGCGCACCTGGATGGCCGAGACCGCCGCGAGATCCGCGCCGGGCACGGGGATGGCGCCCGCCACCGCCGCCCGCCGCGCCGCCGCCTGGATGATCGGCTCGGCCGCCAGCGCCCGATCGCTCAGGTGTCGCGCCAGCAGGAGCTCCTTGCCCTGGCTGGACAGGGTCTTCGTCAGCCAGGCCGTGACCTGCTCCAGGCCGATGGGCGCGGGCGAGAGGGCCGGCAGCGGATCGAAGGCGGTCACCACGGCGTCCTCGGGCTCGCAGGCGAGCTGGGCCAGGGTCGCGGCGACGAAGCTCGCCCGCTGGTGGGGCCGGATGAGGTCGATCTTGTTCAGGCAGACCAGCACCGGGCGGCCCAGGGCGCGCAGGGCGTCCAGGTCGCGGCGCTCGTCGATGGTGGCGCCGCCGTCGCAGTTGACCAGGTAGATCGCGACGTCCAGCCGGGAGAGCAGGCGGCGCGCCTCGGCCTCGACCTCGGGGCGCAGGTCGCCGAAGCCCGGCGCGTTGATCACCTGCACCTGCCCGCCCAGGTCCAGGGTGCGGGCCTGGCTGGTCGTGCCGGGGATGGGGCTGGACTCGCCGAAGTCCACGCCGAAGAGGGCGTTGACGCAGGCGTCCTTGCCCGACGAGGCCGCGCCGAGGATGGCGATGACGAGCTGCCCGGAGAGGGCGAGGTTGGCCTCGCGGCTGGCGATCTCCCAGCGCCGCAGCACCTCGGCGGCGGGCAGGAGGGGGCCGGGGAGGGACTCGCTCATCGCAGGCTCCGGGTCACGAGCTCGAGGGGCACCGCCAGCGCGCCGCGGGCCCATGCCAGCAGCGAGCCCGGGGTGAGCACGGCCTCTGGAGCGCGGCGTCGTGTCGCCTCCAGGATGAGCTCGGCCGCCTGATCGGGGCTGAGGCGAGCGCGCTTGAAATTCTGGAAGAAGTCAGGCTTTCCGGCGCTCGCAAAGAAGCCCGTCTCCACCACGGGTGGACAGACGGTCAGCACCCGCACGCCGGTGTCGGCCAGCTCGCGCCGCAGCGCCCGCGACCAGCCGACCAGCGCGTGCTTGCTGGCGCAGTAGGCGGTCTGCTCCGGGTAGCCGGACAGCCCGGCGATGCTGGCCACGTTGACCACCACGCCCTTGCGCGCGGCGACCATGGCCGGCAGGAAGGCGCCCGCCACCCGCGCCGCGCCCAGCAGGTTCACGTCCAGCAGGCGCTCGAGATCGGCGGTCGTGGTCTGGTCCCAGGCGCGGAACAGGCCCTGGCCCGCGTTGTTGAAGAGCAGGTCCACCCGGCCATAGCGGTCGAGCACGGCGCTCGCGGCGATGGACACGCTCTCCGGATCGGTGACGTCCAGGCTCAGCGCCAGCGCCACCTCGCCCGCGAGCGCGTGCAGCTTCGTCTGATCCCGCCCCGCGCCGATGACCACCGCGCCGCGCCGGGCCAGCGCACGGGCCAGGGACCGGCCGATCCCCTCGGTCGCGCCGGTCACGACCGCGACGGCGTCGCGGAGCTCGGATCCATGGACGTTCACGGGGCTCTCGGGGGATGATACGTGGGACCTGATTCAGGAGTACACCTCATGCGTATCGCGCCCCTGCTCGCCCTGCTCGGCATCATCGGCTGCTCCAGCGACCCCTGCGCGGAGTACGCCAACTACATGTGCGACTGTCACCCGGAGGAGGACTGCGAGGACCTGCAGACCATCTACGGCAGCGGCAACGCCGACGCGGAGCTGCAGGAGAGCTGCGCGGCCGATCTCGACGAGACCCAGGACGAGGACGGCGCCAGCGACTACGCCCTCTCGGGTGAGTGCGCCGAGGGCGAGGACACGGCGGCCTGATCAGGCCATCAGCTCATCGTCCTCGTCGGTGATCGGCGTCTCCGGCGCCACGCCCTTGCCCGCCCGCAGGGCGATGAGCAGCAGGCCGAGCGCGATCATCCCGAAGCTGACCATCTGGCTGGTCGAGAAGTGGCCCAGATAGCCGACCCCGCGCACGCTGTCGCCGCGCAGGCTCTCGATGGCGAAGCGCAGCGGGGCGTAGAGGAGCAGCGCGGCGGCGGCGACCTGGCCGTCGAAGCGCCGCCAGCGGTACCACATCCAGGAGAGGAAGATCACCAGGAACAGGGTGCCGAACAGCTCCCAGAGCTGGGTCGGGTAGATCGGCACGTCGAAGATGTCGCCGACGCCCACGCCCTTGCGGTAGATCAGCGCCAGCCAGGGGAAGCCGTCCACGGTGACGATCTCGCCGCCCTGCAGGCGCATCAAGGTGCCGGTGGCGGCCTTGCCGACCGGCTGGCCGTGGCAGCAGCCGGCGAAGAAGCAGCCGACGCGCCCCAGGCAGTCGCCCAGCAGCACGGCCGGCGCGACCATGTCGGAGATCTTGAGCAGCGGCATCTTCCGCGCCCAGAGGTAGAGCAGCAGGCCCGCGCTGGCGAAGATGACGCCGCCGTAGAAGGCGAAGCCGCCCTCGCCCATGTCGAAGAAGGCGCCCGGGTGCTCGAAAAAGAACTTCGGCTCGGCCATCAGGAAGTGCAGGAGCCGCGCCCCCAGCAGGCCGAAGATCGGCGCCAGCAGGTAGATGGGGACCAGGCGGTCCCCGTCCACGCCGATGCGGCGCGCGCGGGCGTTGGCCCTCAGGGCCGCGGAGGCGAAGGCCACGGCGCGCCCCGTGGGCGAGGTCGTGCGGCGGCCGGATTT